>JBJXEH010000297.1:0-24889 GCA_046153995.1 Micropepsaceae bacterium | reverse complement strand
ATCGCGTTCGAGGACATGATTGCGGACGTGGACGACGACTTCCACTGGGTGAAGTTCGACGAGAACACGGCGGCCGGCCTCTGCTACACCTCGGGCACGACCGGCAACCCGAAGGGCGTGCTCTATTCGCACCGCTCGAACGTGCTGCATACGCTCGCCGTCAACAGCGGCGATTGCGTCGGCGCGAAATCGACCGACACGTTGCTGCCCGTGGTGCCCATGTTCCACGCCAACGCTTGGGCGACGACGTTCGCGTGCCCGGCGGTCGGCGCGAAGATGGTGATGCCCGGCGCGAAACTCGACGGACCGTCCGTGTACGAACTGCTCGACACCGAAAAGGTGACGATCAGCGCCGCTGTCCCGACCGTCTGGCAGATGCTGCTCGCCCACATGGAAGCGAACAATCTGAAGCTGCCCCACCTGCGCAAGGTGATGATCGGCGGCTCCGCATGCCCACCCTCGATGATCGAAGCGTTCGAGAAGAAGTACGAGGTCGAGGTGATGCACGCCTGGGGCATGACGGAGATGTCGCCGGTCGGCACGATCGGATCGTTCAAATCCGGCATGGAAGAGCTCTCGTGGCCGGAGCAGCTGAAAGTGAAATCGAAGCAAGGCCGCGCGCTGTTCACCGTCGAAATGAAAATCACGGATGACGACGGCAAAGACTTGCCCCACGACGGCAAGGCGTTCGGCCATCTGATGGTGCGCGGTCCCGCAATCTCGCGCAGCTATTTCAAGGGCGAAGGCGGCCGCCACGGCACGGATTCCATCGTCGACAAGGACGGCTGGTTCGACACCGGTGACATCGCAACGCTAGATCACTTGGGCTTTATGCAAATCACCGACCGCGCGAAGGACGTGATCAAATCCGGCGGCGAATGGATCTCCTCGATCGACGTCGAAAACATCGCCGTCGGCTGTCCCGGCGTCGCGATCGCAGCGGTCATCGGCGTCGCCCATCCGAAATGGGACGAACGCCCGCTGCTGATCATCGTCCGCAAACCGGACTCGAAAGTGACGAAGGAAGAGGTCCTAAAATACCTCGAAGGCAAAATCGCCAAATGGTGGATGCCCGACGACGTCGCCTTCGTAAACGAAATCCCGCTCACCGCGACGGGCAAGATTCAAAAGGTAACCCTGCGCGAGCAGTTCAAGGCGTACAAACTACCCACGGCGTGAGAAAAGCCTGGGAGCGCCGGCTTCCAGCCGGCTCTTATCTTGGCGACGAACCAGAAAGGGCCGGCTAGAAGCCGGCGCTCCCAGGCTTAGAGCTTCACGACGCGCATCATCGCGCGTTCAACTCTACCTTAGCGGCTCCAAGTCGGTGTTCTTCACCCAGCCCTGATTGCCGTTCTCGTCTTCGACCTTCCACCACGCGCCGTCTTTTTCGCCGAGCGGGTAGAGCCGCATGCCGGACTCCAAGCTGCGCACCACCGTCGCGCCGGGATCGGGGAACTTGCGCATCTTCGTCGCGCGCATTGTCTGATAGGCGCGCTCCGGTGCCGCCGACTTCGCGTCTGCGGGTAGCGCGCCCAAATTGTTCACGAGCTTGATATAGGCTTCGAGGAACGCCAGCGAAACGACCTGACCAATCGGCGTGTTCTCGTAACCGCCGCCGACCACGCCGCCCCAACCGCCCCAACCGCCACCACCGGCGCCGAGCGCGAACGAGACATCGGTCTTCTTCGCGTTGCCTTCTTCGACGGCTTTCGTTTCCGATGTCCGCACGTCGGTCACCGACAAGATCGCTTGCGCTTCCATATCGCGCGTGCGCAATCCGCCGCCGATCGCGCCACCAATGGGGCCGCCGACAATGCCGCCGATGATCCCGCCAACCGCAGAGCCGCCGGTGTCGCGATCCGCTGCGACGACTTCGGCGACAAGAATATAGTCCGCCGCGCGCACCTGGCCGCCGCCGACATTTGATCGCCTCTGAAGCGTACCCTGCGCTTCCAGCTCGCGCTCCCTTTGCGCGGCGTCGAAGCCGCTACCGCGATCGACAAGCGTAAAGCACCCCGACTTCTGCACATAAAGCTTCAGCAACTTTTGCGGCGACTGCAGGTCATAGACAGTCCACCCGCGCCGGTCGCCGTCGACGATCGTGATCGCGCCAAGCGGCCGGCTGCAGGTTGGAATCTGCGGTTGCGTCTTTTCATCGTCCGCGCGCGACGGCAGCGATGACGCGAGTACGCAAGCCATGGCCGCGCTGGCAGCAAACAACAATCGCATCATGATTAGTGCCCCCTGATCCCTTGGCCGCTGCTATACACGCAACGCGCAATCGCTGACAATCGAGCCGCAAAAGCGAATGCAGAATGGAAAGGTCGCCTTGCGCGGGAATGTCACGTTACAAGCATTGGCGTTCGGCTTTGCCGGCGTGGCGCTGTTCTCCGCGCTCGATGCGGCGATCAAGCAGTTGGGCCTGACCGAGCATACGTTCGTCGTCACCTTCGGCCGCTATCTGTTCGCATTGCCATTCGTCGCAACTTTTTGGTATCGCGCCGGGCGGCCCGCGATCACGCGCGACATGTGGCGCGCGCACGCGCTTCGCGGAACCATCATGGCCGTGGCGGCGACATTGTTCTTCTGGTCGCTCACCGTCGTGCCGCTAGCGGAGGCGATCACGCTCTCGTTCCTCGCGCCGCTGATCATGCCGTTCCTCGCGTCGGCGATGTTGGGCGAACGCTTACGCCCCGCGAGCGTGGCTGCGAGCGTGCTGGGCTTCGCCGGCGCCGTGGTCGCCGTGATGGGTGGCTCTGGTGCAGCCGCAGAGACCGGACGCGATCCACAGTTCTACAATCTTGGCATCGCGGCGCTTCTCGTCTTCTCCGTCGCCTACGCATACTCAGCGATACTCTTACGCGCACGCGCCGGACGCGATGGCAGCGCCATCGTGGGGCTGCTTAGCACGTTGATCCCGGGCGCGATCATGGCGGCGCCGGCACTCGCGTTCGGCGGGGCACCAGCCGCGGCCAACCTGCCGCTGTTCGTTTTCGTCGGCATGCTCGGTGCCGTCTCGACATGGTTGCTGACCGCAGCCTACGCCCGCGCCGAAGCCCAGGTTCTGGCTCCGCTCGAATTCACAGCGCTCATCTGGGCGGCGGCCTTCGGCTACGCGTTCTTCAACGAAGTCCCGCGCGTCGAGATGTGGCTCGGCGCCGCGATCATCGTTGGCGCGTGCCTGTGGAGCGGTTGGACGAGCGCACGCGCTCAACCTGCGGAGTTGGGGCCGGTTTAGGCGGCTCAAACTGTGCGCGAAACGCCGCGTTGCGCGCCCGCTCCAACGCCGCCAAACTCCGCTCAAATTTGGGAGGGTTCAAGAATGAGCAGATGGTTCAGCCGCTTGGCATTGCTTGCAGGCGTTGTCGCGGCGGCGTTCGTCGGCGCCGCAGGTCCGGCCTATCGCTACGCGGGCTTCGAGTTAGGACATTCGTTCAAGCTGATGGAGTGGGGCGTCTACGCGGCCGCCGCAGCAGCCGTGCTCGCGATCCTCTGGATCATCGTCTCAGCTGTGACACGCTCGATGGAAGGGCTCATGTCCTTCATCCTCGCGCTCGTGCTCGCAATCGGTGCGGCATACATGCCGCTGAACATGCGCGCGACGGCCGAGAAGCTGCCGTTCATCCACGACATCACGACCGACACGGCGAACCCGCCGGCGTTCGTTGCCATCGCACCGCTCCGTGCCGCGGCACCGAACGGTGTGGACTACAAGACCGACCCCACGAAGCAACAAAGTGGCTACCCCGACATCCAACCGCTCGTCACGCCCGATGTAGCGCCGGCCGATCTCTTCACCCGCGCCGAGGCTACGGCGAAAGCAATGGGCTGGGAAATCGTCGCGGCCGAGGCTGCAGAGGGCCGCATCGAAGCGACCGACACGACGCAGTGGTGGGGCTTCAAGGACGATATCATCATCCGCATCTCGGCCGAAGGCACCGGCTCGCGCCTCGACATCCGCTCGATGTCGCGCGTCGGCGGGTCCGATCTCGGCAAGAACGCGGAACGCATCCGCGCGTTTCTCGCGAAACTGAAAGAGGCGAAATAGTTGAAAGCCGCGGACCTCAACGTCGCGCTGCCAAAGCTCCCCGTAGACCGCACATATGACGCGGCCTATGGGCAGCCGATCGAGCTGTCGCCGTTGATACGCCGCGTGTGCGCCGAAAACCCGAACGCGTTCACGTTCAAAGGCACCGGCACCTACATCGTCGGCCGTGGCCGCGTCGCCGTCATCGACCCCGGCCCGCTGCTCGACGCACATGTCGAAGCGTTGCTCAAGGCGGTGAAGGGCGAAACCGTCACGCACATTCTGATCACCCACACCCACAACGACCACTCGCCGGCCGCCGCACCGCTCAAAGCCGCAACCGGCGCGAAAACCTACGGCTTCGGCCCGCACGGCGCAGGCAAGAAGCAAGACGGCGTGGACGTGGAGGAGGGCGGCGACATGGGGTTCCGCCCCGACGTCACGCTGCACGACGGGGACACTATCGAAGGCGAAGGCTGGACATTCGACGCGCTGTTCACGCCAGGCCACACCTCGAACCACATCTGCTTCGGCTTGCGTGAGGAGAAGGCCCTATTCCCAGGCGACCACGTCATGGGCTGGTCCACCACGGTGATCGCCCCGCCCGACGGCGACATGGCGCAATACTTCGCAAGCCTAGACAAGCTCACGAACCGCGACGACCGCCTCTATTACCCGACGCACGGAAACCCAATCCCGAACCCTCAGTCGTTCGTCCGCACGCTTATCGAACACCGCCACGCCCGCGAACTCCAAATAGAAGAGTGCTTGAAGCACGGCCTGACCCGCATCCCCGACATAGTCGCCGTGATCTATTCCGAGATCGACAAAAGCCTTCACCCCGCAGCCTCCATGTCCGTGCTCGCGCACCTGCAACACATGGTGGCCACCGGCCGGGCTGCGACGGACGGGACGCCGGGAGCGCGAAGCGACTACCGCCTGCCGTAAGGTCAGTGCACGTGGCGTCTTGGCGTGAAACCCTTCCGGGCGTATGACGTGGCCACCGCCACCCGGAGGAAACCAAGAATGAAATTCTACAACTCAATCGGCCCCAACCCGCGCGCCGTTCGCATGTTCGCTGCCGAAAAGGGCCTGACCCTTCCCATGGTCGAAGTCGACCTGATGAAGGCCGAGAACCGCGGCGACGCTTACAAGCAAAAGAATGCCGCCGGCCAAATGCCGGCCCTCGAGCTCGACGATGGCACGACGGTGAGCGAGATCACCGCGATCTGCGAATACCTCGAAGACACCCACCCGCGCCCCGCCCTCATCGGCACGACGCCGAAGGAGAAGGCCGAGACGCGGATGTGGACCCGCCGCATCGACCTCAACATTGTGGAGCCGATGGCGAACGGCTTCCGCTACAGCGAAGGCTTGCCGATCTTTAAAAGCCGCATCCCGACCGCACCCGAAGCCGCCGACGGCTTGAAGCGCATCGCGCAAGACCGGCTGCTCTGGCTCGACAAGCTGATTGCGGGCCGTCAATGGGTCTGCGGCGACCGCTTCACCTACGCCGACATCCACCTGTTCGCCTTCCTCGACTTCGGCAGACAAGTCGGCCAGCCGCTGAACCCCGAAGCGAAAACGCTGGCCTCGATCTACGACCGCACAAAAGACCGCCCCAGCGCGAAGGCTTAAATAAATTCGGTGACAGTGCACAATTGTTCAATAGTGCACGGTCACCGAATTAGGGCACCCCGCCGCAGCGTCTGGGTTAGTTCCAGCGGTTGCAGCGATTCGCCTCGGCGGCTCTTGTAAGCGAGTTCGTTCTCAAGCACGCGCATGACGTAGTTGCGGGTTTCGTCGAACGGGATCGCTTCGATCCAGTCGATGACGTCCACTTTTGCATCGCGCGGATCGCCACGCGCGGCGATCCAGCCGGTGACGCGCGCTTTGCCCGCGTTGTAGCTGGCAATCGTCAGCACCCACGAGCCGTTCAACGCGTCGAGCAGGTCCTTCACGTGATAGCAGCCGAGCGCCAAATTGGTCGCCGGCGTGTGCAGGTCGTTCGCGCCGCCATAGGGGATCGCGTACCGCCGCGCGACGTCCTGCGCTGTGCCGGGCAGAAGCTGCAGCAGGCCGCGTGCGTTCGCGCTACTCACCGCCGCCGGGTCGAACTCGCTCTCCTGCCGGATCAGCGCTTGGATAAGCGTCGGCGGAACGCCGGCCGACGCGCAAGCCGCAGGCAGATCGATCTGCGGATAGAGCAGTTCGGGCTGCACCGCACCCAACGTCTGCGCCTTCTTGGCGCTACGCACGGCGCCGTAAGTATTGCCGATCCGCGACAACCGCACGCTCAGCGCGGTGGCACACGCCGCCGATTGACAGACATCGATCGCCGCGTTCGCAAAGGCGTTGGCACGGCGGATGTCGCCGATGCCCTGCAACGCCGAAGCCGCCTGCACCAGGTCTTCACTATTCACCGGCCCGGCGCTGGCCGGCGGCTTGGGCACCGCCGCCGTGGGGGCCGCGTCCGTCAGCATCTCGAACGCCAGACGTCCATAAAACGCATTCGGCTCTGCGGCGGCAGCGTTCAACGACTGCTTTGCCTTGACGTCTTCGTCGCGCGCCTTCAACGCCAACGCCTTCCAGTACGCCGCGCGAGCCCGCGTGATCGGCGACCTCGCCGCGGCCTCAAGACTTTGAAAGTGGACCAACGCCTTCTTCGGCTCGTCGAGATCACGCAGTGCGATCCACCCGGCGAGAAACTGCGCATCCAGATACGCCACGATGTTGACGTCGGGCGTGAGGCGCGTTCGCGAGGCGAGCTTGTAGGCGGTATCGTGTTCGCCGGCATCGCGTGCGGTACGCGCCTGCAGATTATGTTCGCTCCACCAGGTCTGCGAATACTGCGGCGGGAGCGTGGCCGGATCGACTTTCATCAGCAGCGACCAGCCGTCCTCGGTCTTGCCTGCCTTTCGCTGGCGCACCGCCTCGTCGTAGACAAGGCTCGCGGCCCAGGCGGGCGAAGGCGCATCGTCGACGGCGTCGTCGAGGTCGATCTCCGTACCGGACTGGATGCTGACCCTGGCACTCACCATCGCTTGCGCGTCCGGTGTCAGCAGCGGCACAAGTTCGCGCGCGGCGGCTGTATTGCGAGCCCACAACGCCGCATCAGCCCGCGCAAGATGATCGGCTTCGGGCAACGGCGTCTGCGTCGCATTCGTCCAATCTTGGTAGTCGGCGAGGTTCAGCGTGAGCCCCAACCAGCAGCGCTTGATTGCGGAAAGCGCTTCCGCCTTTTGCTCGCGCGCGAACTGGAACTTGGCCCAAGCCAGACAGCCCGCACTCGTTCGCGGCTGGCGCGCTTTGAACCAGGCCGGACCTTTCGTATCGACAAGCGCAGCGGCCAGCAGCGTTTCCTCGCCCCGCAGCACGATCTGCGAACGCCCGGGCCAATTCGCGTGCGCGGTCAGGAAGGCATCGATCTCGTCGAACGTTGCGCCGGAGGTTTGCGCCGAAACAGCGCGCCATTGCACAAGGTCGCGCACGACGGCCGGCTGCTTCTCCACGAGCGCCTTCGCCCCAGCCCAGTCCTTCGCATCCTGCGCGGCAAAGGCCTTCGTGAGCGCCTCAAGCTCCTTTTTGCTGAGTTCTGATCCGGCGGCGCGCGGCGCAGCGGCGAACAAGAAGACGCTGACCGCAAGCATTAGAACGGCAGCGCGGGCACCGAGGTTTGGCCAATTCGTGGTCAAGTGGGTCAAGCTCATGATGTCAGGTGAGCGTCAAGAATGGACTGCAGTTGGGCGGGAGGCAAGAAGCACCCCTCCACTCAGGGTTCCCTTAGTGGTTTGCCCAAACTTGCACCCGTTCAAATCCTCCGCCCCGCCTTTTCCCAGTACGGATCGCGCAGCTTGCGCTTGAAGATTTTGCCCGAGTCCTCGCGCGGCAGTTCGGCGTGGAACGCCACCACCTTCGGCACTTTGTATTTCGCCAGATGGTCGCGCAGATAGCCCTTCACGTCCGCCTCGCTCACGCGCGCCCCGGGTTGTGCTTGCACGACGGCACACAGCGCTTCGCCGAACTCGGTGTCAGGGATGCGGAACACGGCACAGTCGGCGACGCCGGGGATTTTCAAGATCTCCGCCTCGATCTCGGCCGGGTAGATGTTCACGCCGCCGGAGATCACCATGTGATTGCGCCGGTCGCAGAGGAACAGGAAACCGTCCTTGTCGACATAGCCGATGTCGCCGACCGAGATCAGGCCGTCGCGCTCGGCCTTGCGGCGCTTCTCGTCGTCGCCGTGATAGGTGAAGTCGCTGCCCGTCGTCATCCGCACATAAACATCGCCAGGCTCGCCCACGGCTAACGCCTTGCCGGCGTCATCAGTGATCACCAGCCTGACGTCCGGCTGCGGGCGCCCGACAGTGCCCGGATGCGCGAGCCATTCGTCCGAGGTGCAGAACACGACCGCGCCTGTTTCCGTCGCGCCGTAATACTCGTTGATGACCGGCCCCCACCACTCGATCATCCCGCGCTTCACGTCGGCCGGGCAGGGCGCCGCGGCATGCACGACGAACTTCAGCGACGAGGTGTCGTATTTCGCGCGCACCTCCGGCGGCAGTTTCAGCAACCGCACGAACATCGTCGGCACCATGTGCAGATGCGTGACACGGTGCTTTTCGATCAGCTGAAGCAGCTCTTCCGGCTCGAACCGCGGCTGTAAAATCACATCTGCGCCCGCGCGCACGCAAATAGAGCCATAGGCGTTCGGCGCCGAATGATACATCGGCCCGGTGACCACGGTGACGATGCGCTCGGGCTTGCCGTGCACCAGCACGTTCTCCAACCCGAATGCGCGCGCGAGCTGCTTCGTGCTGGCGAGCGCTTGTGCCGGCGTCGGCGGATTGCGCTTCACGCCCTTCGGCCGCCCCGTGGTGCCGGAGGTGTAGATGATCGCCCCCGGCGGATCGATCGCGGCGGGCGTACGGCGCGGGAAACTCTCGATCCACGCGTCCCAAACCTTCACGCCGGAGCGCATCTCGCTGTCGCCCGGTGCGATGTGGTAAGCCGCCGCAATCTCGCCCGGCGTATCGACCGCGAACACCGGCACGCCGGGCGGCGTTGCCTTGAGCGCCACCGGTAACAGGTCGGCATGCGTGACGACCGCCTTCGCGTCCGAGTTTGCGATGATGTATCCCGCTTCCTCGACCGTGAAGTGCCAGTTTACCGGCATCGAGTAAGCGCCAAGCTGCCCCGCCGCCATCGCGGCCTCGAAGAACGCGAAATCGTTGCGCAACATCAGCGCGACCCCATCGCCGCGCCCGATGCCGATCGACTCGAACGCCGAAGCCGCACGCTCGACCCGTTCAGTCAGCGCGGTAAGCGGCAACTCGCGCGCACCGCTGATCAGTTTGCCGGACATGTCCTCACCTTTGTGTTGTGCAGGATCGTGCCAGGTTCACGCCAAGACGCCAAGCCTTGGCACAAAATCACTTTGCCAACGGCAACCGCAGCGTGGCTCTAAGCCCACCCTCGGTGCGGTTGACCAACAGCAGCTCGCCCGCGTGGCGTTCGGCGATGGCGCGGGCGATGGTGAGGCCGAGGCCGTGGCCGCCGGTCTCGACGTTGCGGGACTCTTCAAGGCGCACGAACGGCTTCATGACGTGGGCGAGCTTGTCGTCGGGAATACCGGGCCCCTCGTCGTCAACCGCGATCGACGCAAAGCCGCCGTCGACCGTCATAGACACATGCGCGCGGGCGCCATAGCGCACGGCGTTTTCGATGAGGTTGCGTAGTGCGCGGCGGAGTTCACTGGCGCGGCCGTCGGTGCGGGCTGCGGGCAACGTCGCGAATGCAACGGGGCTCCCCATATCGGCAAGGTCGTCGCACACCGCCTCGATCAGCGACGGCAGATCGACGGGCCGCGTGGGCTCACCGCTTTCGCCACCACGCGCGGCGGCAAGCGTCGCTTCGGTGAGGCGCTCCATCTCGTCGAGCGAGCCGCGCATCTTCATCTGCAGTTCGGCGTCCTTTACAAGCTCGGTGCGGATACGCAAAGACGCGATCGGCGTACGCAAATCGTGCCCGACGGCGTTGAGCAACGCGCGCTGATCTTCGATCATGCGCCGGAGCCGCGCCGCCATCGTGTTGAACGCGCTCGCCGCCGCTTTGACATCTTGCGGCCCTTCTTCCGGCGCCAGCACCAAACCGTCGCCGCGCCCCATGCGCTCAGCCGCAGCCGTGAGTCCCGCAATAGGGCGCGCCACGCGGCCCGCAGCCCACACGGCAGCAAGCGCCACCAGCACGGCGGCAAGCGCACCGGCCCAAATCATCGGCCACATCACGGACGGCGCGGCGGGCGGTATGGCTGAGACGTTGAGCCAGCGCTTCGGTTCGACCTCGACAGAGATATCGAGCCGCGACGGCGGCTTGCCTGCCTCATCAAGGCCGGGGCCAATGACCCATTCCATTGTCGCTCCAGGCGGTGGCAGCGGCATGGGCGGGGCAGGTGGCACCGGCGGTACAGGCGCCATGTTTGGCTGCACGCGAACATGGGGGATCGTCACGGTGACGTCGTGCTGCGCCGCTTCGGGCGCCAACGCGCTGCCGCCGCGCGTGATGATGACCGTGCGCTCGCCGCCGCTGATGCGCTCGACGCGCCGGAATTGGAACATGCCGGCGGCCGCATCCCATGCGACGCGCACGGCTGCGGGTTCGCTACCAATGCCGCGCGCCAAGGCTTCGCTCAAAGCGCTGTTGCGCGATTTCTCGGGGACGGCCGGTTTGCCGGCAAAGGCAACGAGGAACGACGGTCCGCTGGCCGTATCCTCGATCGACTTCAGCGTCTCCGCCTTCGCCCCCTTGGCGAGCGCCACGATGCCGGCCGTACGGCGGAACGCCTCCGCCTCGTGCAGCGCCGACCGCAAAATCGTCTGCTGCCCCGCAAGCAACGCGAACGACGCCAGCTGCGACAGCGCGAGTGCGCCCAACACGATCAACACGAACCAACCTCGGACCGTGCGCGGCGAGAGCCAACTCATAACGCCTCCACCGTACTCGCGAAGATGTAGCCCGCGCCCCACACTGTCTTGATCAGCTTCGGATTTCGCGGATCGTCTTCAAGCTTGCGGCGCAAGCGGCTGATTTGCGTGTCGATCGAGCGGTCGAAAACCTCGTCCGCGAACCGTCCCTTCACGCGGTCGAGCAACTGATCGCGTGTGAGCACCACGTTCGGATGCTCGACGAACGTCGCGAGCAGTGCATACTCCGTCGAAGAGAGCGATACGACGACGCCGTCGGAGCCGACAACATGCCGCTCCGGTCCGTGCAGCACCCACGCGCCGAAACGCAGCCGCTGCCCGCCGCGCGGCCGCTGCCCCGGCGGCAATTCGTTCGTGCGGCGTAGGACCGCGTGAATGCGCGCCAGCAGCTCGCGCGGAGAGAACGGCTTGGTCACGTAGTCGTCGGCGCCCACTTCCAGCCCCACGATGCGGTCCAACTCCTCCGCCCGTGCGGAGAGCAGGATCACCGGCGTGCCGCGATGCTCCCGCACGCTGCGGCAAAGGCTAAGCCCGTCTTCGCCCGGCATCATGATGTCGAGCACCATGAGGTCGACCTCGCGCTGCGCCAGCACGCGCCGCGCCGACGCGGCCGACTCTGCCATCGTCACCTTCAAGCCGTTGTCCTGAAGATAGCGTGACAGCGCATCGCGGATATCGCGATGGTCGTCGACGATCAGAACGTGGGGCAAGGCGTCCGCCATGTGGCGGATCAGATACAAGAGGCAGCAAAGCGAGCCAAGCTGAAGCAGAGTTAATCTGTGTCAAAGTTTGTCAGCTTGCCGTTAGCGCCGCTTTTCGCCACGAGTTTGTGCGAACGCGGACAAGACTCCGGCAACGAACACGGGGCAGGGTTCGCCCACGCAATCGCGTCATTCAGTGGAGGGACAAGTGAAAACGCAAGTGTTGTTGGCGGCATCCGCCATGGTGGTTCTATCAGCCGCGGCCAGCGCCGCAGAAGAAGTGCGCGTCGAGCGCAAGCAGGTTTGCACCTGCACGGTGACGGACGGCAAGGGAACCGTCGTCGAAGAGAAGACGATGGGTCCCGGCGGCCCGTCATGGCAGCAAAAGGACGGCCCGCACGTGGTGATCGCGCCGGAACGGGAAGGCGACGACGTCGACGTTCAGGTTTTCAACGACGGCAAGACCGAAAAGCGCGTCGTCATCGTGCGCCGCGGTCCGGATGGCGCCGACGAAAACAAAGACGGCAAGGTCAGCCGCAAGGAGTTCATGACTCGCGCGGAAAAACACTTCGCCGAAATGGACCGCGACAAGAACGGCGCGTTGGAGAAAGACGAGATGCGTCCGCCGGTGCCGCCGATGCCTGCGCTACCGCCGGGCGTGGCGCCCTTACCTCCGGTTCCGCCGGTCCCACCGGCGCCGCCCGCGAATTAAGACCTACGGTTTCGCCGGCTGCGGATCGTCGAAGATTTCGTCGAGGAACCCGCGGCGCTCCGCCGGCTTCGCGGCCTCGGCGGGCGCCGCCGGGGCTCCACCCGCCGTTGGTTGAACTGACGCCGGCGCAACAACCGTTGACGGAGCTACCGGCGGGGCGACCTCTGAAGGTGCGGCGGTGACCGTCGAAGGTGTGACCGTCAAGGGCCCGGCTTGTGCAGGCGCGGTCGGCGCCGGCGTCGCGGCGGCTACCGCTGGTGCGCGATCCGTGATCTGCGGCGGCGGGATGCCTTGCGTCGTCATGCGCGCAATCACGCCGCTGTCGAACGCCTGCGCCTGGGCCATGTCGGTTTGGCCGCCTTTGACGTCGCCGGAATAGACCCTTGCAACACCGCGTCCATAAAGCGCCTCAACGTTGACCTTCTGGATCGCCAGCGCCAGGCCGTAGTCGCCCATCGCAGGCGCCCATTGCTGTGTGCGCACGTAGTGATGGCCGCGTTGCGTCAAGGCGGTCAGGTGATCGGGCTTCAGCTTGATCGCCTGATCGAAGTCCGCTGCCGCCTTTTCGTGTTGGGCGAGGCGCGCGTAGCTCATGCCGCGGCCGGCGAATGCATCGGCGTCGCCGGGGGTGAGCAAGATCACCGACGTATAGTCGGTGACCGCCAGTTGCGAATTGCCGCTGATGCGCTGCGCCACGGCGCGGTTGAACAGGGCCTGTGCGTAGTCGCGCTTGTACTTCAACGCGTCGGTGTAATCTGCCGCCGCGCGAGCGAAGTCGCTCTTGCCGACGTATGCATTGCCGCGATTGTAGTACGCCGTCGCCCGCCGCTCGTTGCTGAGTCGCGAGTTGATCAACGCGCTGCAGCCTTTGATCTGGTCGTCGGCGGTGACCATCATCCCGCCGTTGCAGAGCGCGACGTTGTCGTTGCGCTCGACATACGTGACCGGCGCGGGTGCGGAGCGATACTTCTTCTTGCGCTTCTTTGCTGCGTCGGCGTCCGTGGCGACCAGCGCGAACACAACCGCAAAAGCAACAATAGCTGTCTTCGTCTTCATGGTGCTTCGAACCCCGCAAACCTCATTACCGCAGGGTGGCGCGCGCCGTTCAAGTGTCCGTTCATCACAAGTTTTGCCGGTCGCACTGCGGATGGTTTACGACTGTCATCATGCTTGATGAGATTCTCGCGCGCGGTGATGGGCTCGATGCATTGCGCGCAGGCGTCGTGGCACTCGCGCTCGCCGTTTCCGTCGCTTACCTGGGATTGTTGAACGGCGCGGCGTCGCCGCTGCGCACGGCGGTGAAGACAGCCGCCATTGCCACCCTTTCGAGCCTGCCCTTGACCTTTCTGGGTACCCCGAATGCGCCGGTTTTTGCGTTGCTCTTGCTGGCCTTGGCGCTGGCACTTTCGGCGCTCGGCGACTTTTTCCTGGCGCTGAAAGACCAATCGCGCTTCTTCGTACCGGGGCTCGCGAGCTTTCTCGCTGCGCATGTCGCATATCTGATCGCGTTTCTGCCGTACGCTGGCAATCCCAGCGGCGCCGCAATTGCAGGCATCGTCGCTGCGCTCGCCGCAGCGGGATTGCTGCTCGCAAGCATCGCACCGAAACTCGGCCGTCTGCGCATACCCGTGTTCACCTATTTCGCCGTCATCATGGCGATGGTTGCGGCCGCACTCTCGATCCGCGAGGCATCGTGGATTCTGGGCGCCGGTGCCGTCGTATTTGCGGTGTCGGATTCGCTGATCGCCGTGCGCAAGTTCCTAAACCCGTTCCCGTTCATCAACGAAGCCGTCTGGATCACCTACATCGCCGCGCAGTTCATGATCGTGGCAGGCTTCCTCAACCTGATCCTTTGACCAGCGAGAACCCCAATGCACGAACGCCAGCTCGACATCGAAACGAAAGACGGCCGCATGAGCACGTTCATCGTGCATCCTGAACGCGGCGGACCTTACCCCGTGATCCTATTCTACATGGACGCGCCCGCTATCCGCGAAGAGCTGCGCGACATGGCGCGGCGCCTTGCGACGACGGGCTACTACGTGATGCTGCCGAACCTCTACTACCGCGAAGGCGTGATGGAGCTCGGCCGCATTCCGATGGACAGCCAAGCACCGGAACGCGCGCGCATGATGCAGCTGATGGCCTCACTCACGATTGCGAAAATCATGGACGATACGGACGCGTTGCTCGCGTTTGCCGCCACCGAAAAGGCCGCAAGCAAAGGCAAGGTTGGCACTGTCGGCTATTGCATGAGCGGCCAGTTCGCGATCAACGCAGCCGCCCGTCACCCGGACCGCATCGCTGCCGCAGCCTCGATCTACGGCGTGCGTCTAATCACGGACAAGCCCGACAGCCCGCACACGGTGGCGGCCAAGGCGAAGGGCGAACTCTATTTCGCCTGCGCCGAAACCGACCACTGGATGCCGCTCGACCAGGTCGAGCCCCTGCGTCAGGCCCTTAAGGGCACGAACGCAGAGGTCGAGATCTACCCCAATACCGAACACGGCTTCGCGTTTCCCGCCCGGCCCATCTACGACAAGCCAGCAGCCGAGCGGCACTGGGAGCGGCTGTTCGCGCTATTCGCTCGCAACCTCACCAAATCCTGATGCGTTGCTCCGGCGGCAGATAAAGCTTCGCGCTCTCCGGCACCGCGAAAGCGGCGTACCATTCGTCCATGTTGCGCACTGTTCCGTTTGCGCGGAATTCGCCGGGCGAGTGGGAGTCCGAGACCACTTGGTTGCGCAAGGCTTCCTCGCGCTGCAGCTGGCGCCAAATCTGCGCGAAACCTAAGAAGAACCGCTGGATACCGGTGTAGCCGTCGACCACCGGCGGCTCTTTCCCGCCGAGCGAAATCTTGTACGCCTCGAGCGCGACGTTGAGCCCGCCCAAATCGCCGATGTTCTCGCCCAACGTCAACCGGCCGTTGACGAACAACCCGGGCAGCGCCTCGAACTTGGAGTACTGCTCGGCAAGCTTGTCGCCCAGTTCCTTGAAGCGGCGCTCGTCGTCCGCGTTCCACCACTTGCGCAAGATGCCGTCGCCGTCGGACTTCGAACCCTGGTCGTCGAAGCCGTGGCCCATCTCATGTCCGATGACGGCGCCGATACCGCCGTAGTTCACGGCGGGGTCCGCATTCAAATCGAAGAACGGTGGTTGCAGGATCGCAGCCGGAAACACGATCTCGTTCCAGACCGAACTGTAGTAGGCGTTCACCGTTTGCGGCGCCATGCCCCACTCTTTGCGGTTGGCAGGCTTGGCCAGGCGCGCCACGTCGCGCGCGCGATTAAACGCACGCTCGCGCAGACGGTTGCCGAACGCGTCGTCGCGCTTGATATCAAGCGTCGCATAGTCGCGCCACGTGTCGGGATAGCCGATCTTGACGTTGATCTTATCGAGCTTCGTCAGCGCCGCCCGCTTGGTTTCCTCCGACATCCACGTCAGCTTACCGATGCGAATCTTGTAGGCGGCGCGCAAGTTCTCGACCAACTTGGCCATCGCGGCTTTCGCGGCCGGCGTAAAATTCTTCTTCACATAAAGCTGTCCCACCGCCTCGCCCATCGGCGCGTTGAACGGCGTGCCACTCATCTGCGTCACCGCCCGCTTCCAGCGCTCGCGCTGCATCGGCTGGCCGGTCACGACCTTGCCGTTGAACGCAAACGCCGCGTCGTCGAACGCCTTCGGCAAAACGTCGGCAAGCCCGTTCAGATAATGGAACGTGACGTAGGCCCGCCAAGCGGCAACCGGCGTCGCGCGGAAAAGCTTCGCCAACGCCTGGATCGCGTCGATCTGCGTTAGGATGAAGAAGTCGTGGCTCGGCGCGCCAAATGCGTCCAACGCCGCTGCCCACGGAAACTCAGGCGCAAACGCCAGCAGCTCCGCGCGCGTCTTCGGATTGTACGTCAGGTCGCGGTTGCGCGATTTTTCGCGCGGCCAGTGAATCTCGGCGATCTGCTTCTCGACCGCGACAATTGCATCGGCGCTTGGCCCGGCATCTGCATAGGACGCCAGCGTCAACATCTGCTCGACATAAGCGCGGTACTTCGCACGCGTGTCCGCGAACTTCGCGTCGTCCTTCAAATAGTAGTCGCGGTCCGGCATGCCGAGACCCGATTGACCGACGCCGATGACATACGTATCCGGCCGCTTCGCATCCAGATTAACGCCCATGCCGACCGGCGCATTCGCACGGAACTGCGGCCCCGACAACAGCGCGACCAGCTCCTCGTGCGTCTGCACGGCGGCGATGCGATCGAGGTCTGCCTTCGCGGGCGCGAGCCCCTTAGCATCGATCGCGGCGATGTCGTTGAACCCTTCGTAGTAGTCGAGCGCCATGCGTTCCACGCTGCCCGCACGCGGGCTCTTCGCGCGCGCGTCGTCAAGCGCGGCCTTGACGTCGTCTTCCGACTTCGCGGCCAGGATGTTGAACGAACCCCAGCGCGAACGGTCCGCCGGGATCTGCGTGTTCTTCATCCATGTGCCGCCGACATGGCGGAAGAAGTCGTCGCCAGGGGCGATCGACTTGTCCATCGCCGTAAGATCGACGCCCCATGTGCCGATACCGGCATTGCCTGCAGCGGCCCGCGCAGCCATCGTCCACGCACCGGCGCCCAACGCGAAAGCAGTCGCAGCACCCGCGCCGAACAACATCGTACGGCGGTTGACGTTGATACCCATGTGAAGCGTCCCCTCGAGGTTTTGTTCTTGATGTCGTGGCCCATGCTCTAGCACCGGTCACGTCACGAGTTCGAGAGGGCGAACTCGCGCGAAGGGGGAAATAGCCCGTGATCTTAAGGAACAGCTGGGCCTACGCCCTTTCATTCGCTGCACATCGGTGAGACAACCCGCACCCCATGGCTGCCCCCCTTCTCCAACTGCAGGACATCCACCTGACCTTCGGCGGCGCGCCGCTGCTCGAGGGCGCGGAGCTTATTGTGTCTGAGGGCGAGCGCATTTGTCTCGTCGGCCGCAACGGCTCGGGCAAGTCGACGTTGCTCAAGATCGCGGGTGGCCTCGTCGAGGCCGATCGCGGCACGCGTGCGGCGGCGCCATCGGCGACCGTGCGCTATTTGCCGCAAGAGCCCGATCTCTCGGGGTTCGCCACAACGCTCGCCTTCGTCGAGGCGGGTATGGCGCCGGGTGACGATCATTACCGCGCGCAATATCTGCTCGACTGTCTGGGTCTGACCGGCGCGGAGGCAACGGATCGTCTGTCCGGTGGCGAGGCGCGCCGCGCCGCACTCGCGCGCGTGCTCGCGCCATCGCCCGATATTCTGCTGCTCGACGAACCGACGAACCACCTGGACCTGCCCGCGATTGAATGGCTCGAGAGCGAACTCAACGCCCTGAAATCGGCGATGGTGTTGATCAGCCACGACCGGCGTTTCCTCGAACGCTTGTCGCGCGCAACGGTGTGGCTCGACCGAGGCCAAACGCGACGGCTCGAACAAGGCTTCGGCGCGTTCGAATCCTGGCGCGACACGGTGCTGGAGCAGGAGGAGCTTGAGGCTCACAAACTCGACCGCCGCATCGTCATGGAGGAACACTGGGTCCGCTACGGCGTAACCGCGCGGCGCAAACGCAACGTCGGACGCATGGCAAGGCTCGCGGGTATGCGCACTGAGCGGCGCGAAGCCCGGCGCGCGACCGGCGCAGTCAAACTCGCCGCGACCGAAGGCGAGACCTCCGGCGCGGTGGTCATCGAGGCCAAGAACGCCTCGAAGGCGTTTGGCGATCTGAACGTCGTGAGCGACGTTTCGGTCCGCATCATGCGCGGCGACCGCATCGGCATCGTCGGGCCGAACGGCGCGGGCAAGACCACGCTGATCAACGTGCTTACGGGACGAATGGCGCCGGATGCAGGGACGGCGAAACTGGGTGCGAACGTGCAGATGCATGTGCTGGACCAGCGGCGCGAAACGCTCGACGGCGGCGTCACCGTGAAGGACTTCCTGACCGGCGGGCATGGCGAGACGTTGAGCGTCGGCGGCACGACGCGGCACTACGCATCCTACATGAAGGACTTTTTGTTCACGCCCGACCAAGCGCGCACGCCGCTGCGCGTGCTGTCTGGCGGCGAACGCGGACGGCTGGTGCTGGCTAAGGCGCTCGCCGCGCCGTCGAACTTACTGGTGCTCGACGAGCCGACGAACGATCTTGACCTCGAGACGCTGGACTTGCTGCAGGAGATGCTCGGCGATTATCCGGGAACGGTGATCGTGGTCAGCCACGACCGCGACTTCCTGGACCGCGTCGCGACAAGCGTGTTGATGGCCGAAGGCGCAGGCCGCTTCGTCGAATACGCCGGCGGCTACAGCGACATGGTTGCCCAGCGCGGCAGCGGCGTCGCGGCGAAGGCGCGTGAGCCCGAGGCAAAGGCTGCTAAAGTCTCGGCACCCGTTCCACGCGCGGCAGCGGAGCGGCGCAAACTCACCTTCAAAGACAAACACGCGCTAGAGACGTTGCCGGGCGAAATCACGGCATTGGAGCGCGACATCCACGCGCTGCACGAACGCCTCTCCGGCAGCGGCTTTTACGAACGCGATCCGAAGGGCTTCACAGCCGCCACCGCAAAGCTTGCAGAGCTGCAGGCCAAACTCGCAGCCAGCGAAGAACGCTGGCTGGAGCTCGAGATGCTGCGTGAAGAACTGGCTCGCTAACGCGAGCCCGGGTAGGTCCGCATCTGGTAAGGCCGATTGCCGGGTCCGAGCAGCCGGAACGCGGCAAGCCCGCCGAACACGTGGCCCGCCACCGTCTGGTACTTCGCAAGCGTCAGCATCTCCGCCGACTCGATCCGGTAACCCCGCGCGATGAACTCTTTCTCGAGCTCCGGCATGTGCATCGCCCCCCACGGCACGACGAACATATCGTACTTCGCCGCGAGCTTGTCGAACGTTGCCATCAGATAGGCGTTGCGCTTCGTCAAGATCTCGTCCCAGAAAATCTCAAGGTCTTTCGGCGAACAGGCGGGCACGCCGCCGTCCTTCGCCAGCACCTCGCCGGTGTCCATCTTCGCCGCAAGATCGGCGCGCAGACACCTGAGTGTCGCGGGCGAGAGTTCCGACACATCCATGTCCGCCCGCACGACGTCGGGCTTCGTCTTCGCCGCGGGTTTGCCCTTTGGAGAGCCGGGTTTCGGGTCCACGGCGACCGTTTCGCCGGCGGCCAGCATTTCCTCGAACACGAGCTGCGAGTCGAGCCCCATCGACTTCGCGACCTCGTCGGGCCGCGCCGCCTCGCGCGCGAGCACGCCCTTGTTGTCGGTGATCCCTTCGGCGAGCACGACCGCGTTGGGCGGAATCTTGGCGTATGCGCGCTCGTAGAACTGCCGCTCCGCGATATGTGCCGTCGCGATCAGCTGCACGACCTTATTGTCCTTGCGCATGACCACGGCGCGCGCGCGAATGTCGTCCCAGGTGAATTGGATGTAGCCCTTTGTCTCCTGTTCGGCGAACGTCACCGCGGTCCAAATACCACCGGCCACGATACCGGCGAGGCCAACGATCAGCGTCAAGATCGAAGCGAACGCGATGCGCAAAAACACGTGGTTCAAATGGGGTAGGGCGCTCGCGCTCAAGAACGGACTTCCCGTGCGCACATGAATGATGAAGAACGCAGCCATCGAAAGCGCCGACTGACATAGCGCCAAGAACAACCCCGCGCCGTCGCCGCTCTTTGCAAGCGAGCCGAACGGCGGCCCGCCAAGGGCCAGCCAGATTGCGGCACCGACGAGCGGCAAGAACACCGTCTTCGGCAGATGCGGCACCAACGCAACAACGAACGCCATGATCAGCGAAGAGAGAACGACAAATACCGCCAGCTGCTGGCGCAGGTTCGACAACGGGCTCGACCCTGCCACCATCGCCCACAGCTCGTCCGCCACCGACACGAACCCGTCCATCGCAAACGCGACGAGATAAAGGTTGGCGACCCCGGCGAAGAACACCAGAAGCGAACTGCGGCGATAGGTGATGTCCATGGGGCGGCTCCTAGAACTGCGCGCACACGGGCCGATCGACCCGCATCACCGCGTCCTGTTGAAATTGCGTTTTGTACGCCGTCACGATCGCGCCGATCTCGGCATTCGCGCCGGAGCCTGCCGCATGCATGCGCACGACGACTTTGCTCTTCTCCGAGATCGTCTTCTGGGTCTTCGCGTCGCGCCAGAAGCCCGCGCCGTCGAGTACGCTGAACCCTTCGGGAAACTTCGGCGTGATCTCGGCGGCAACGAAAGCCTGCCACTCCCGCTCGCTGACCAGCGCGCCGGAAGGCTTGCTCATCCCGAAGTAGAGCTGAGTCTCCACCATCGCTTGGCCCAAGCCGCACGCAGGCGCAGCCACACCGGCACAACCGGCGCACATGATGGCAACCAAAAGAACCGCGAGGGGGCGCAGCATGAGACTGACGTATCACGACGCGCGCGCGGCGCACATCACAACAATGCGCGCTCAACAGCCGAGTTCGCGCGCACGACGCAACTCAGAGTCGGTTCTTGTGAAACACGCCGCCTTTCATGATCGCGCTCAAATGCGCGCCCTGATCTTGGAATAGCCCCAGGTCCTTCAGCGGATCGCCATCTACGACGATCAAGTCGGCGAACGCTCCGGGCTCCACGACGCCCAACTTCCCCGTCATCCGAACAACATCGGCGCCGACAAGCGTCGCCTGCCGGATGATTTCGATCGGCGACAGCACCTCCGCGCGAAACAGAAACTCGCGCGATTGATCCACCTGCAGCTGCCCTAGCAAGTCGCTGCCGTAAGCGACCGGCACGCCCGCGCGCTTGGCGATCTCGAGCGAGCGCAAGCCGCCGTCGATAACGAGTTCGTTCTTGGCGAGTTGGTCCGCCGACATGCCGAACGACCGCCCGCGCTCCTTCATCGCGTAGTAAGCGACAAGGTTCGCGACCATCAACGCCCCGCGATCCGCCATCAGCTTCGCGGCCTTATCGTCGATCAAGTTGCCATGCTCGATCGTGCGCACGCCCGCCGTCACCGCCCGCGTGATCGCCTCCGGCGTATAGGCATGCGCCAGCACATAGCGCCCGAAGTTGTGCGCTTCCTCGACCGCCGCCGAAATCTCCGCCGGCGAATACTGCAGACTGTCAAGCGGATCCCAAGGCGAGGCGACGCCGCCCGACACGAAAATCTTGATCTGATCGGCCCCCTGACGCATCTGCTCGCGCACCGCCTTGCGTACGCCGTCGGCACCGTCGGCGGTCTCCAACACGAACGACAGCGCATTGCAGCACTTGCAAGGCTCGTCGCCCGCCGTGCGCCGCCGCGAGTCCCCGTGCCCGCCCGTCATCGAAATCGGCCGGCCCGAGATGAACATCCGCGGCCCCGGCAGGACACCAGTCTCCACCGCCTCCTTGATCCCCCAATCTGCCCCGCCGGTATCGCGCACGGTCGTGAAGCCGCGATCCAGCATATCGCGCATCAACTTCGACGCCTTCGCGGTCAGCAACGTCAGCGGCATAGCCTCCAGCCGCGCAAGCCCAAGCTCCACGAGATAGACGTGCACATGACAATCGATCAGCCCCGGCATCAACGTGCCGCCACGGCAATCGACGACGTGCGCGGCAGCGGCCTTGATCGGCTTGTCCGAAACCTCCCTGATCTTATCGCTTTCGACAAGCACCTCATACCCGCCCCGCGCCTCATCGAAGCGCGGATCGAGCAAACGTAGATTGCGGAAGAGGGTTGTCATGGCGCCGATCCTTGAGTCTCAAACCATGATCGGTCCGCGCAGACGAAAAGAAAAGGGCGGGACCTTTCGGCCCCGCCCTCACTTAACCGGCTAATACGCAGCCGATTAGTTGTTCAAGTCGATCGTCGCGCGGCGGTTCTGCGGTTCCTTCACGCTGTCGTCCGTCTTCACCATGAGCTCGCCTTCACCGCGGCCCGAGGCCGAGATCGAACCGGCCGGGAGACCCTTGCCCACGAGGTTCGACTTCGCCGCATCCGAACGGCAGTCCGACAGACGCTGGTTGTAGTCGTTCGAGCCCATCGTGTCCGTATGACCCACGACCAGGATCTTCGCCGAACCTTGCGTCTTCGCGGCGGCGGCCGCCTCGTTCAGCACCCCGTCCGCTTCAGGCGAGATGTTACACTTGTCGAAGCCGAAATAGATGATGAACTGCTGCGGCCCCGCCGGCGGCAAAGGTGGCGGCGGCGGAGGCGGAGCCAACGGCGCTTCGTCCTCATGGAGGTCGTAACGCAGACCGACCGTCACCGTGTGCTTCTCCAGGTCGTCGAGTTCCAGCGTCTTGTAGGTCGCTTGGAATTCCGGCTCGCTGACGTTCAGGTAGCGATAGGTCAGCGCGAGATCGAGGCGCTTCGTGATCTTGTAGGTGAGACCAGCGATCGCCTGGAACGCAAAGCGTGTGTCGCTTTCGTCCGTCAGCGTACGGCCGTTGCGGCTCAGATCGAGTTGCACGTAGTCAACGCCGGCGCCGAGGCCGATGTTGAGGTCGAGCTTCTCGGTCAGCGGCACGTCGTAGATGACGTTGATCATGGCCGTGTACTCGGTCATGTCGCCGTCATAGGTGCGGGTACGGCTGCCGCAATAGCCGCGGGCGGCAATGCTCAACTCTTCGTCGCCGCCGCAGTACCCGAAACTGTTTTTGGTCAGCGTCGCATCGTTGTCGCGATAGCCGAGCTCAAGCTCGATACGCCAGTTCTTCTCGAAGCCGTAGCCTACCGTGGCGAAGCCCGCCCAGCCGGTGTCGAATTCGAGATCGCCGCTGGAGCTTCCGCTCCACCACGACGAACGCGAAGACTCCGACTCGATCATGACGTCGGAAAAGCCGCCGTTACGCGAGAAGATGACCGACGTGTCGTCGATCCAGTTGACGCCGGCTTCAACACCGACATACCAGCCGCGCTGATGTGCGCTCGATTGCGATGCGGCGACGATGGAGACGCCAGCAACGGTTGCGAGCAAAATGCCTTTTGCTTTCATGGAAAACTACCCCAGTGTGTTTTTGGGCGCTTGCTAAGGAGGGAAAGCAGCGCCGCCCCAAGTGATTAAGGTGCGCGGCTTAACTAGCAGCGTGAGAAATCGCGTCAATGCGAAAATGCAATGGAACATAGGGAAAAATGCATTTCGGGGTCACCATGACGCATGACGTGATACATCGCATGCGGCATGCGCGCACCGCGTGCAGCTCTGCACAGGAATCCGATCCTATCGGACTACCACTTTCGGAGTAGTCGCATGAGGTTTCCGCGCCGAAAACAGGGCTGCGGCGGGCAACTAAGGGACTGGGGTGGATCACTTAGAAACGCGCACTTAGTGCGCATCGCGCGCCGGCGATCCCGTTATCAGCCGGACGCCACGCTTATAGGTGAGATAGCTCCACGCCCAACCCGTCGCGACGAAAAACCGGTTGCGGAAGCCGATCAAGAAATAGACGTGCACGATCGACCACAGCACCCACGCGATCAATCCTTTCAACCGCGCGAAGCCGAAGTCGGCAACCGCTTTCGAATGCCCAATCGTCGCGAGGTTTCCATAGTCCGCATAGCGAAACGCATCCGGCAGCGTCCGGCCCATGACATGCGCTGCGATCAGCCGCCCGGCATAGAGCCCCGCTTGCTTCGCCGCCGGCGCTACGCCGGGCAGCATCCGGCCGTCCTCACCCGTGAACGCCGCGGTGTCGCCGATAACGTACACCTCGCTCATGCCGGGTACGGCGAAGTCGCGGCCCACGATCACGCGGCCCGCCCGGTCGCAGGGTACCTTCAGCCACTCGCCGGCTGGCGACGCCCGCACGCCCGCTGCCCACATCACCGTTTTCGTCGCGATTGGCAACGCACCCAACATCACGCCGTCCGCCGAGATGTCGGTCACCGCCACGCCAAGCTTCACTTCGACGCCCATCGCTTCGAGCGCCCGCTTGGCCTCCTCCGACAAGTCTTCCGGAAACGACGGCAGCAACCGCGGCCCCGCCTCGATTAACAGAATGCGCGAACTCGAAGGCGCGATGGTCCGGAAGTCCCTCACGATCGAGCGCCGCGCAAGCTCAGCGATCGCGCCCGCCATCTCGACGCCAGTCGGTCCGCCGCCCACGATCGTAAACGTCAGCAACGCCTCGCGCTTCGCCGCATCTGTCTCGACCTCCGCCCGTTCGAACGCGAGTAAGATCTTCGCGCGCACCCGCGTCGCGTCGTCCACGCTCTTGATGCCCGGCGCAAACGCTTCCCAATGATCCTTACCGAAATAGCTATGCCGCGCGCCGGTCGCGATGATCAGGTGATCGTAGGCAAGCGCATGCCCGCCCGCGGTTCTAACCGTCTTCGCCGCCGTATCGACGCCCGACACCTCGTCGAGCAGCACGCGTACGTTCTTCTGGGTCCGCAAGATGCTGCGGATCGGTTGCGCGATCTCGGCGGGCGACAGCGACGCGGTCGCGACCTGATAAAGCAGCGGCTGAAACAGGTGATAGTTCTGCCGGTCGACGATC
>JBJXEH010000296.1:0-3424 GCA_046153995.1 Micropepsaceae bacterium | reverse complement strand
CGCTTAAGGGAACCGTCGCCGGTGCGCTGCGTTCACGTCTCATGGGCGCGCGGAATGACATGTCGATGGACGAGCGATTGGAGCGGGCCGCACGTTTGGTCGATCTGCTCGATCGCGGATTCGTTGTCCCGGGTACGTCGTTTCGGTTTGGCCTCGATCCTCTGATCGGTCTGGTCCCCGGCGTTGGCGATCTGATTTCGGCGCTTTCCAGTCTTTACGTCATCGAGCTTCTGAGCCCAGGCCTGCCGGCGTTCACGCGCTATCGCATGTTTTGGAACGTGTTCGTGGACTTGCTGATCGGCTCGGTCCCGGTCGTTGGCGACCTTTTCGACTTCGCGTTCAAAGCCAATACCCGCAATTTGCAGTTGGCGCGCCGCGCGCTTGGCCGCGACACCGGCGCCGAGCCTGCACTTGCCCATGGAACATAACGGCGCTCTTCGCGTTTCTTCTTCGACGACGTTAGAGGCTCGTCAATTCGCGAGGGCGCCATGAAGTACATTTTAATGTGGCTTATCGGCATACCGTTACCAATCCTGTTAATCATTTGGCTTTTTATGCGCTGAGGAGGCCCATATGGCGACGTCCAGATTCAAAACATTCTTAGACGGCGACGGCATCACCACCGGTGAGGTTCACTGGGGTGCGGTCGGGGCCGGTTTGCTCGTCGCGATCGTGGGTCAGATGATGCTCACGTTGTTGGGCGCGGGGCTCGGTGTCGCGTCGTTCGACCCTAGTCACGGTGACAGTTTAAGTGGCGAAACAGCAGCGTGGGGCGCTTACGCGTTCTGGGCGGTTGCCGGCATATCCTCAGGCTTTGCCGGCGGCTGGACCGCGGGTTGGGTCGCCGGCTCGAAGTCGCGTACCGATGCGATCGAGGGCAGCTTCCAAGGCTTTCTCAGCTGGGCTGCGACGACTGTGCTGATCGGTGCCGTCGTGCTGGGGTTGGCCGGTAATTCGGCGATTTCGGCACGCCTGGGCGGCCCGCTTGCGGCAAGGCCGATGGCCACCGAAACGTTGACGCCGGTGGAGCAAGAGCAGGCGGCGGACGCCGCCGCGGCTGCTGCGCTCTTGAGCTTTCTGGCGCTCGCCATCGGGGCCGCCGCCGCAATGGCTGGTGGGTACCTAGGCGTCGATCATGCAAAGCGCACCATCGCCGCCGCACCAGTGGCTAGATCCTCCCAAGAAGGTGTGCGCAGCGGCGCTTGAGACAATGCCAAGGCCCGCGACGATCGTTGCGGGCCCAAGAGTTTCCGTCGCAGGGTGAACTCCGTACGTCTCGCGACAGCTTAGGCCGTTCGGATCACGCTGAGCGATGAGATTTCAGAGCAAATCGCGTCGGCACACGCCCGATGTTTGCGTTGCGAACGCTGGCGAGCGCGCGTCTGGTCAATTCGTTCGGATCGCGTACATCGCTGTCGGCGAGGGTGAGGATTGCGGACGTGATGGTGCGGCGAAGGTTGTCCGGTATCGGCTCTCGGCCGGGCCTGTAACCCAACGCCACCAAAACGTTGTCGTAGGCGAGCACGCTTGCGCGCACCCCTTCTGGCCCAAACACATATAGAAATTTTTCGAGCATCGCCTTTCGATCAGCTTGTTTTTGTTTCGATCACTGCCCGGGGGCTCAACCTTAGCGATTCGCGCCTGTTAAGGATGTTCAACCTAGGACATTGCGTGAGCGGTGAGCAGCGAACGGTGGAACCGCGAATTGATTGTCCAGTAGGTCAATACAGGACAGCGCAGCACACAAAAGAGGCCTATGCACATCTGCGGTCTGTGGGCTGTTGCTCCAACGTATCCAAAGTTACGACGAACCGAATGCATCTAACGGCGGGCATCCGCATGGAGTTGCAGGGAGGCGTCAGGCTCTCCAGGGGCGAAGAGCGCGATTTCGCCCACGGACCGCGCAACAAAGGCTCACGCTGACTGAGAGGGTGTGTGACTTTGGCGGAAAGGACACGGGTTGGCATACCGGCACGCGTGTGGCTCGCGGCGCTGGCGCTCGGCTGTGCGCTTCCCGTCTTTGCGCTTAGCGCACTGCTTTTCGTTTTCCAGATTGAGCGTCACGGCGACGCGCTATGGCGGGACGATCTAATTTACTTCGGCTTGCCCGCGCTCTTCGTGCTGATTCTAACCGTGCTGCTGGCTTGGATTCTGGGCGGCGGCATCGCGGACGCCATGCGCGCCGTCGCAGCGTCGTCTCAGGCGCTGGCCAAGGGCGAAAAGCCGGTGCGCGTGTTCTCACGCATCGGCGAGATCAACGATATTCAGGACGCGCTGGCCCGCGCTGCTGCAACGCTGGCGGAGAATCGTGCGGCGCGCGCGGCAGTGCTTTCCGATCTCAAGGCTGCCGACGCGCGCCAGCACGTGTTGATCGGCGAATTGGACCATCGCGCAAAGAACATGCTGGCTGCGGTGCATGCGATTGCCCGGCGCTCGCTTCCCGCTGGAGATGCTACGGACCATTTGACGGGACGGTTGGTCGCGCTTACCCGCGCGCACAACGCTCTGGCGGCAACGGCGTGGCGGGGCGCGCATCTGCTTCAGCTGATCGAGGCTGAGGCCGCGCCGTTTGAAGGCCAAGTGACGCTGCAGGGGCGCGACGTCCTGCTTAACGCGAAGGCTGCCCAGGCGATCGCCTTGATCTTCCATGAGCTGATGATGAACGCGGTGAAATATGGCGCTTTGTCGGTGGAAGCGGGACGCGTGAGCATCGCGTGGCATGTCGTGCCCGGCGAGCCCCCGCGCGTGGTTTTCACGTGGACGGAGACGGGCGGCCCCGCGGTCGCGCCGCCAACGCGCCGCGGGTTCGGGCGCATGCTGATCGAACGCAGCGCGAGCCTCGAGCTCAACGGCGACGCCGCGCTCGACTTTGCGCCCGGCGGCGTTCGCTGCGAAATCGCTGTTCCGCTGTACGAAATGGAAGCGACGGCACTGGAGAAATTCGAACTCGACGCAGTTGCGGTTGCGCCGGGCGCTGCGGCGCGTCCGGCGCCAGCAGGACCGGGACCTAAGCGCATCTTGGTGGTCGAGGACGAAGGCATGGTGGCGCTCGACATCGTCAATACGCTGGAAGACGCAGGTTATGCGGTCGCGGGTCCGGCAGGCAGGCTTGCCGCTGCGTTGGAACTGGCGCGGACAGCCTTGCTCGATGCCGCCGTTCTGGACGCGAACCTTGCGGGTCAGCCGGTGTTTGCCGTCGCCGACGAGCTGGCGCGCCGCAACGTGCCCTTTGTATTTTCCAGCGGCTATAGCGATTCAAGCCATTTTCCACCGGCCTACAAGACCGCGCCGCGTATCCAAAAGCCGTTCCAGCGGGACGATTTGCTGCGCGCGATCGCAAGCGTTTTGCCGCCCCTTCGCTGAGACGCTTTGCACCTGGGAACTCGGGCGCGAATTGTGCGTTACGAGATCGCGCACATTGCGC
>JBJXEH010000295.1:0-7420 GCA_046153995.1 Micropepsaceae bacterium | reverse complement strand
CGCGCGTTCGATGCGGCCAGCGGCGCGGAGTTGTGGCAAGGCCGCTTGCCGGCGCCTGGCATCGCTACGCCGATGACCTATGAGTGGAAGGGCCGCCAGTTCGTGGTGATCGCGGCGGGCGGGCACGCCGATCTCGATGTCGCCGGGCGGAGCGACACGTTCGTCGCGTTCGCTCTGCCGAAGCCGGGCGAGGCGACGGGCACGTTCTGGTCGCGCAAGGTCGACCGGCCGGGTGGGCGGATGTGGATCAACTTCGGGCTCATCTTTCTTGGCGCTTTGGCCGTGGTCGGTGGCGGCTGGTGGCTGATCAAGCGGCTGAGGCGGCGCTGACAGCGCGCACGGCGAGGCCGGTGGCGGCGCAGGCGGCGAGCAGCCAGACGACGGGCATCTTGAAGCGCACGAGCGCGATGAGTGCGCCGGCTGCGATGGCGAGTGCGATCGGGTCGAGTGTTGTGATGTCGGGCACTTCGAGGTGCACCGGGCCCCAGTCGCGCGTTTCGACCCTTGCGAAGATGACGTGGAGCGCAAACCAGATTGCGAGGTTTAGGATTACGCCGACTACCGCCGCTGTGATCGCCGCCAATGCGGCCGACGCCGTGCGGTTTTCGCGCACGCGTTCGGCGTAGGGGGCACCGGCGAAGATCCAGAGAAACGACGGGGCGAACGTGACCCAGAGCGTGATCGCGGCGCCGATTATGCCTTGCAGCATCCCGCCGGTTCGGTAGCCCGCCAAGAAGCCCACGTGTTGCAGCACGAGGATCAGTGGGCCGGGCGTCGTTTCGGCGAGCGCTAGGCCGTCCAGCATTTCGGGGGCGGTCAGCCAGTTGTAAGTGGCCACCGCTTCTTGCGCGACGTAGGCGAGCACGGCATATGCGCCGCCGAACGTTACGACCGACATCGTCGAGAAGAATGTTGCGAGTTTTGTGAAGACGCTCTCCGGGCCGAGTGCGAGCGCGATGGCGACAACGGGTGCCAGCCAGATTGCGAGCCAGAGCAAGACCGTTCGTGCGGTGCGGCTGCCGGTGGCTTGCGTGTGGCCCATTTCGCCGCGTGCGAACGCTTCATCGACGGCGTAGCGATCTGCGGCTTGGCCGCTTTGCGCGGCATGACCTTTGGATTGGAATTGGCCGGGGGCGTAGTTCGCGCCGATGACGCCCGCAATTGCGGCGGCGAGGACGACGAGCGGGAAGGGGACAGCAAAGAAAAAGAGCGCGATGAAGGCAGCGGCTGCGATCCAAATCATCGCCGGGCCGGTGAACGCGCGGTTGGCGATGCGCAGGATCGCTTCGATGACGATCGCAAGGACTGCCGCTTTCACGCCGTAGAAGATCGCGTTCACAACGGCCAGATCGGCGTAGTTCACGTAGAGGATGCTCAAGGCCAGCATCACCGCGGCGCCCGGCAGGATGAAGAGGAGGCCGGCCGCGAGCCCGCCCCTTACGCCGTGCATGAGCCAACCGACATAGGTCGCGAGCTGCTGCGCCTCAGGTCCCGGCAGCAGCATGCAGTAGTTCAGTGCGTGGAAGTAGCGCGCGTCGCTGATCCACTTCTTCTCCTCGACGAGGAGCTTGTGCATCAACGCGATCTGTCCCGCCGGCCCGCCGAAGTTGACGCAGCCGATATAGGCCCAGACGCGGAGTGCTTCGCCGAAGGTCGGGAGAGGCGACATGCGGCCCTAGAATCTGCCGCCGCTGTTCGCTTGGATTTCTTGGCTCGCGGCGAGGATCAGCATGAAGCCGACGAGCATCGTGAACGTACCGCCGAGGCCGCTTTGGAGCCCTAAACCGATCAGCAAGAGGCCGATGGCGACGCCGATGTAGCCGGTGACCACACGGGCACGGCCCATGGGCATGAAGTTGGAAAGTACAGCGGCCGCGATATGGCCGCCGTCGAGCGGGTAGCCGGGGAGCAGGTTGAATATGCCCAAGAATAGATTTGCGAAGGCGAGGCGGCTGACCACGTAGCTCGTGCCGTCGACATTCGCGCTGTACCAATAGAGGACGCCCGCGATCAGCAAGTTCGCGGCGGGGCCTGCGAACGAAACCACGACGTTTTGGAACGACCCGCGCGGGACGCCGACCAGGCGCGCATAGCCGCCGAAGAACGTCAGGGTCACGTCGAGCGTGCGGATTCCGAACAGCCAACCGCCGAAGGCGTGCCCCATCTCGTGCAGATAGATGCAGAAGATGAACAGCACTGCGAACGTCGCCGAGTCGAGCAGGCCCGACGTGCCTCGCGCGCCGAATCCGTCCACGATGATGAAAGCGGCGAGCAGAAGGACGGTCATCTCGATCCGGACGTTGACGCCGAGGATTCTGCCGAGATCTATCGCGCCGCCCATCGTCAGTGTTCCTCGCTCAACCGAACACGCGTTTGAAGATCGTGCCGACGTGCTTCAGGTGATAGGCGAGATCGAACAGGCCTTCAAGTTCGCTCGGCGGCAGCGCCTTTGTGACCTCTGTGTCCGCTTTCAGATTGTCGAGGAACGACGTGCCGGTTCGGCCGTGGTGCATGTTCTGCCAGACCGGCATCGCGTTGCGCTGTACGAGGCGGTAGGCGTCTTCGCGGGCGACGCCTTTTTGGGTGAGCGCCAGCATCACGCGTTGCGAATGGATGAGGCCGCCGAGCAGGTCCAAATTGCGCTGCATGCGTTCGGGGTAGACGACGAGTTTCTCGATTACGTCGGCGAGGCGGTTCAGCGCGAAGTCGAGCGTGATCGTGGCGTCCGGGCCGATCATGCGCTCGACAGAGGAATGCGAGATATCGCGTTCGTGCCAGAGCGCGACGTTCTCGAGCGCGGGCTGCGCGTAGCTGCGCACCATCCGGGCGAGGCCGGTGAGGTTTTCCGTCAGTACAGGGTTGCGCTTGTGCGGCATGGCGGAGGAGCCCTTTTGGCCCTCGGAGAAATACTCCTCTGCCTCGAGCACCTCGGTGCGCTGCAGGTGGCGGATTTCGGTGGCGACGTGTTCGACGGAGCTCGCGACCACGGCGAGCGCTGCAAAGTACGCGGCGTGGCGGTCGCGCGGGATCACTTGCGTGGAGACGGGTTCGGGTTTTAGGCCCAGCGCCTTGGCGACGTGTTCTTCGACGCGCGGGTCGACTTGCGCGAATGTGCCGACGGCGCCGGAGATGGCGCAGGTTGCGATCTCGTCGCGGGCGACGATCAGGCGTTGCCTGGCGCGTTCGAATTCGACGTAGAAGCCCGCGAGCTTCACGCCGAACGTCGTAGGCTCGGCGTGGATGCCGTGGCTGCGGCCGATGGTGGGCGTGTTCTTGTGTTCTAGTGCGCGTTTCTTCAGGGCTGCCAGCAGTTTGTCGGTGCCGGCGATCAGTAGGTCCGTCGCGCGCTTCAGTTGAACGCTCAGACACGTGTCGAGCACGTCGCTGGACGTCATGCCTTGGTGCACGAAGCGGGCGTCGGGGCCGATGAATTCGGCGAGGTGCGTTAGGAACGCGATAACGTCGTGCTTCACCTCGCGTTCGATCGCATCGATCTTGGCGACGTCGAACTTCGCGGCGCCGCCTTTTTCCCAGATCGTCTTCGCGGCCGATTTCGGGATGACGCCGAGCTCCGCCAGCGCGTCGGCGGCGTGCGCTTCGATTTCGAACCAGATTCGGAACTTCGTCTCCGGCGACCAGATCGCCGTCATCTCGGGGCGGGAATAGCGTGGGATCATGCCACTGCTTTCAGCGATTCTTCCAAGATCGACAAGCCCTCTTCGAGTACTTTGTCCTCAATCGTTATCGGCACGAGCACGCGGATGCCATTGCCGTAAAGGCCGCAGGTGAGGAGGATGAGGCCGCGTTTCAGCGCTTCGGCGGTTAACTTCTTCGTGCGTTCGGCGTCCGGTTCGTGCGCGCCGCGGCTTTTCACCAAGTCGAACGCGACCATGGCGCCGAGGCCGCGGATGTCGTCCATCGGCGGCAGGTCGTTGCGCATCGACATCTGTTTAAGGCGCGCAATCAGCTTCTCGCCGAGCGTGGCGGCCTTGTCGAGGATGTGTTCCTCCTTGATGACGTCCAGAACCGCGATGCCGGCCGCGCAGGCGACGGGGTTGCCGGCGTAGGTGCCGCCGAGGCCGCCGGGGTCGGGCGCGTCCATCAGGCTCGCGCGGCCTATGACGGCCGAGAGCGGCATACCGCCGGCGAGGCTTTTGGCCGTCGTAATCAGGTCGGGTTTCACGCCGGAGTGTTCGATCGCAAACAGTTTTCCCGTGCGCGCGAAGCCGGATTGGATTTCATCGGCTATCAGCATGATGCCGTGCTTGTCGCACACGGCGCGAAGTGCACGCAGGAAGTCGAACGGCGCAGTGTAGAAGCCACCTTCGCCTTGCACGGGCTCGATAATCATGGCGGCGACGCGGCCGGGATCGACTTCCGTCTTCAGAAGCATGTCGAGGGCGTCGAGTGCTTCTTTCGCCGTGTGGCCATGGCTCTCGACGGGGAAGGGCAGGCGATAGACGCCGCCCGGCAGATCGCCGAAGCCCGCTTTGTAAGGCACGACCTTGCCGGTCAGCGCGGTTGCGTAGAGCGTCCGGCCGTGGAACGCGCCGGTAAAGCCGATCACTGCCGACCGCTTCGTGGCAAAGCGTGCGATCTTCACTGCGTTCTCGACGGCTTCTGCGCCGGTCGTGAAGAAGATCGTTTTCGCCGGGCCTTCGACCGGCGCGATTGCGTTCAGCTTTTCGGCGAGCGCGATGTAGCTCTCGTAGGCGTTGACTTGGAACGCGGTGTGCAGCGCCTGCGCCATCTGCGCTTCGATCGCCTTCATCACTTTCGGGTGACGATGGCCGGTGTTCTGCACGCCGATGCCGCCGACGAAGTCGATGTAGCGCTTGCCTTCGACGTCCCAAATCTCGGCGTTCAGCGCGCGCGCGGCGAACACAGGGTGAGCCGTGTTGACGCCGCGCGGAACGGCGGCTTGGCGGCGGGCGAGGAGTTCGGCGTTCGTGGTCATGTCTTGGAGGCCTCTTTCGCTTCGATTTCCTGTGCGCGTTTGAAGGCGGGCCTTGCGCTGGCGCGTTCGGAGAATTCGACGAACGCGGGGCGTTTGTCGATCATGCCGAACATCATGCCGAAGCCGAGCGAGGAGGCGATGTAGAGGTCGGCGGCGGTGAACTGATCACCGAAGAGCCAGGGGCCGGGTTTCAACACGCTTTCAAGCACGCTCATCGCGCGGTCGTAGTCGCCCCAACCTGCGGACACAGTATTCGGCGCTGTACCGACGCGCTTTTCCATCATCACGGGCTCGAGCGTGGTGGCAGGGAACATCAGCCACTGCAGGAAACGGCCGCGTTCGCCGTCGTTCGGCCGCGGCGCCAGCTTCTTCTCGGGGAACTTGTCGGCGAGGTAGAGCAGGATCGCCGCGGTTTCGCCAAAGCCAAAGCCGCCGTCCTTGAAGCCTGCGACCTTTCCCATCGGGTTGATCATCTTGTAGGCCTCGGTCGGATGGCCGGGAGCGCGGATGTCAACGCGCACGAGGTGGTAGGGCTCGCCCACCTCTTCCATCATCCAAAGAGAGGTGAACGCGCGTGTTTGCGGGCAGTAGTAGAGGTTCATGGTGTCACATCCTCAATTGTTCAGCCCTTCCCCCCTTGAGGGGGAAGGTGGCGAGCGGCGGAGCGGTGAGACGGCCCGCCTTCGCCGAAGCTTCGGCGGGTCTGTTTGTTCACTTGGTCCGCCGAAGCCTTGGCGAAGGCGGAATGGGGGGAGTGGCGTTGACTGCCCCCCATCAGTCGCGCCTTCGGCGCGACTTGCTTCCCCCTCAAGGGGGGAAGCGCTGTGTATGAGCGTGCTCCGCGTCATGTGCCGATCCCTCCCATCGCCAAGTACTTCATCTCCAAGAAATCCTCGATGCCGTACTTCGAGCCTTCTCTTCCGATGCCGCTTTCTTTCATGCCGCCGAAGGGGGCCACTTCCGTCGAGATGATGCCTTCGTTGATGCCGACGATGCCGTATTCGAGTGCTTCGGCGACGCGCCAGACGCGGCCGATGTCGCGGGCGTAGAAGTAGGCGGCGAGGCCGTATTCGGTGTCGTTCGCGAGGCGGATCGCGTCGGCTTCGGTCTTGAAGCGAAAGAGTGTTGCGACGGGCCCGAAGATTTCTTCCTGGGCGATTGCCATTTGCGTGTTCACTTCGGTCAGGACCGTCGGTTCGAAGAACGTGTGGCCGAGCGCGTGGCGTTTGCCGCCGGTGGCGAGCTTCGCGCCTTTCGACGTTGCGTCCTTGATCAGGCGCTCGACCTTTTCGACCGCGTCCATGTTGATCAGCGGGCCTTGCATCACGCCGTCGCCCAAGCCGTCGCCGACTTTCAGGCTCGCGGTCGCCGTTGCGAGTTTTTGTGCGAACACATCGTAGACCTTGTCTTGCACGAACAGGCGGTTCGCGCAGACGCAGGTTTGGCCCATGTTGCGGAATTTTGAGAGCATCGCGCCGGTGACTGCGCTATCCAGGTCGGCGTCGTCGAAGACGATGAACGGGGCGTTGCCGCCGAGTTCGAGCGAGACCTTCTTCACGGTCGAGGCGCATTGGCGCATTAGCAGCTTCCCGATCTCGGTCGAGCCGGTAAACGAGAATTTGCGCACCGTTGCGTTGCCGGTCATCTCCTGGCCGACGCGCGAGGAATGCTTCGTGGTGACGATGTTGAAGATGCCCTTGGGGATCCCTGCGCGTTCGGCCAATACGGCGAGCGCGATGGCCGACAATGGTGTCTCGGCCGGCGGCTTGATCACGATCGGGCAACCGGCGGCGAGGGCCGGGCCGCATTTCCTCGTGATCATCGCGTTCGGGAAGTTCCAGGGTGTGATCGCGGCGACGACGCCGATCGGCTGCTTCAAAACAATGATGCGGCGGCCGGCTTGCGTCTGCGGGATGACGTCGCCGTAGATGCGCTTACCTTCTTCGGCGAACCATTCGATGAAGGACGCGCCATAAGCGACTTCGCCTCGCGATTCGGCGATCGGTTTGCCCTGCTCGCTCGTCATGATGACGGCGAGGTCTTCTTGGGCTCCCATCATCAGGTCGAACCACTTGCGCAAGACTTGCGCGCGTTCCTTCGCCGTCTTTGCCGCCCACGCAGGCCACGCCGCGTTTGCCGCTTCGATCGCGCGGCGCGTCTCGGCTTCGAGCATGTCGGGCAGTCGCGCGAGCACGGCGCCGGTTGCCGGATTCGTGACGTCGAACGTTGCGCCGGAATCCGCGCTCGCCCATTCGCCGTCGATGTAGGCCTTATCGCGTAGAAGTTGCGGGTCTTTCAGGCGCATCGGCGGTTCTCCGGAGGGCATTCGTGAAAGGTCTTTTAGACCCTTCCGCCTGCCTTGCGGAAGGTGGGGGCGGCGTGCAAGTTGCGCGCTCTTTTCCGGCACTTTTCAGGATCAGTTTATGCGCCTCTTGGGCATTGTTGCTATGAGTTCACTGCTCA
>JBJXEH010000294.1:0-6866 GCA_046153995.1 Micropepsaceae bacterium | reverse complement strand
TATTCGCGCGCGGTCGTGGACGGCGATTGGATCTTCGTGTCGGGCACGACGGGCTTCGACTACAAGACGATGACGATCTCGCCGGATGTGGGCGAGCAGACGGAGCAGTGTTTCAAGAACATCGCTTGGGCACTTGAGCAGGCAGGCGCCACACTCAAGAACGTCGTGCGTGTGCACTATATCGTGCCGAACGCCGATGACTTTCCGCAGTGCTGGCCCGCGATGCGCAAGTATCTGGGCGACGTCAGGCCTGCCGCGACGATGTTCAGTGCGGGGCTCGCCGATGCCCGGATAAAGATCGAGATCGAGGTGACGGCGCGGCGCGGGAACTAAGCACCTTCGGCAACGACGTTGACGATTGTGCGAGCGATCGCTTCGCCGATGAGTGCATCGACGATCTCGCCGGTGCGTCGATCGGCTTTGCGCTTGCGGCGAAGGCGTTCGGCTCGTTTGGCAGAGGCCATCCGCTCTCTGGCCCGCTCGCGGGCGACGTCCGGCGTTACCACGGTGAGATGCCATGGTGGTGCGCTCACGTTGGGCAGGTTCGGCCATGTGGCGGTCGACCGGCGCGGCGGCGGCTTTGGTGCGCGCGGGATCATGCCCGGCAGGCTCAACGTGACCGTGACTGAAGTCGTTGCCGGGAGAACGACGGCGGGTGCGTAGATCGCGGCGCTTGAAGCGCGGTGCGGCGCGGCCTTTGCGTCCGAACCTTGCGCGATGCCGGTTGCGTAAACTTGACCTGCGTTTGCGTATGCGGCGGCGGAAATGCGCAACGTAAGGCGCGGGCCGGAGATTGTGGGGCCGTTCGCGAAAGCTGCCGACTGTAGCGCGCGCCGCATGCCCGCGCCAAAGAAGCTCTGACCGTTGGAGAGCGTGCTGCTCTTGACCGCGAATGTCAGGCGCGGTGTCTGGATCACCGGCGTGTTCGACCATGCAGCTGGCTTTGCGAACCTCCTGGCGGACGGTACGGAGACGCTCGTGCTGGATCCCAGAGCAGCCGGCTTGTAGACGAACGCTGCGCGTTGCGCCGGAAACGTTCCACCGCTTGAGAGCGACGACGGCGAAACCGTTGTGCCGGATGGCGCACTGTCGGGAGCGCCGATCCAGGCTTCGCCGAGGAAGCTTGCCGATGATCCGATGACAACGCCGGGCATGCTAGATCAACTCCACCGTGATGCCTTGGCACACCCAATCGTGCAACGCGTTCGCCGCGCTCATCGTGAATTGGATGTCGAGCGTGCGGTTGCCTGCATCGCTGTCCACGGCGATGCCGCCTGTCGCGGACCCTATGGGTGAGTTGGCGAGCACTTCGTCAACGCCGATGTCGCCGATGCCCGTGCTGTTCGTGATCGTCGGACCGAAGGCCGAGAAGAACCCGCCCATGCGCTGGTTGTTGTTGGCCTGCGCCGTGATCGTGAACTCCAGCCACCACGGTTGCCGGTCGGCATCGGCCGTCGCGCCGTAGCTCGCCGTTGCGTCAGAGAAGATCGTCGTGCCGCCATAGTTGATGGCAACGGTGAGCGTCATTGCGGTCGTGGTGTTATGCAGGACGTTTCCGAATGCCTGTACGCGCAGCTGGCGGCCCGCGAGAAAGAGGCCGCTCGGCATCGACGGCGCAGCGTTGAAGATGCTGACGGCTGCCGCAGAGTTCGCCTGCGTCTTGGATGCGCTGTCGCGGTGGATGACGATGGGACCTTGTTCGCGCAGAATTCGCATGTCGGTGATCTTCGACGTTTCGATCGACGTGTCGTTCGCCGGCACGTAGACGGCGGCGAGCACTACGTCGTTCGCGGTGCGCGCCGGAGGCTTTGGAGCAGCGGCCGCGGTGCCAGGCCTAACCGCGAGCGCGCCGGACGCATTGACCACCACGAGGTCTATCCGCGGGTTCGTGGGATCCGCGGCGCCGATGGTGACGGTGCTTGCCGCGACGGCGAACAGCGTACCGTTGCTGAGCACGGCACCCTTCGCGACCTCCGGCGTCATGTCCGCGCCGCCGGTGACAGCGCAACCGCTTAGGACGCAGTTCTTTCCACTGATGCCTTCGACGAGAACCTCAAGGTGTTCTTGAAACAGGATCGATTGAAGGTCGTTGTCGCCTTCGCCTTTGTCGGGGATCGTCCAGGGCATTGGGTTTGCCTCGTTAGAGAGTGAAGATGCCGCTGGCATTCCACTGTACGGTTACGTCACCGCCAGAAGGCGTGAACGGCATGCCGGTGATCGACGTGTCGAGGTACAGCGCCAGGCGCGACGAGGCTTCCGCGCTGCTGTCGATGTAGAGGATGATCGCGCCAAGGTCGGCGGCACCTGAGAGGCTTGTGGTCGTCGTGTCGGCCGCGTCGAACGTGCCGTTCGCGAACGTCTTCGACGTCAGCGTCGTCGCCGCACCATAGTTCGGGTTGTCGAACGTCGAGAGATCGTCGACGAAATCGTGCGCGGCGTTGTAGGTGTAGGCGGACGTGATGTCGGCGAAGGTCTGCTTCACCGTGCCGCCCAGCGACGTGTTCGCCGTCGCTTGCATCACTTCCTGCTTCCAAATGGGGTAGAGCGCGTTGGCCATGCATGTGTCCTTTCGGTTTGTTTGACGGCTAAAGAAGGGCGTTCGCGGCGCTCTCGAAGCCATGTGCGGCGAGGCGGCGGCGGCAACGTTCGCGTTCGTTCAGCGCGGTGCGTTTCAGCCAGTGGGATAGCGTCTTCTTCAGATTGGCGCGGAAGGCGAGCGCTTGCGCTTTGACGACGGGATCGCCGGTTTCGTTCGAGATCGTCACGATCTTGGCGAGTGCCTGCTCGGTGAGTTCGTCGAGCGTCAGCACCGGCCCCGGCGTCACGGTCGTCGTAGGCGGGAATAGGATGAACTTGTTGACGTGATTGATGCCGTCCGATCCACGCTCGACGCCGCGATAGATCGTCTGCCCGTTCAAGCGATCGGGTTTGAGGTGCATGGCGCTTCTCCTCGCAAGCTGGACTGCATTGCCCTTCTCCCATCGGAGGATGGGAGAAGGTGGCGAGCGGCGCAGCCGCGAGACGGATGAGGGACAGTGTTGAAGGTTATACGCTTACACTGTCCCTCATCCGTCACGCCGCACTGATGTGCGGCGCGCCACCTTCTCCCGCTATTCGCGGGAGAAGGGTAATGCCGTCTTGTGAATTCGTGGGGTTTAGGCCGCCGTCTTTCCGCGTAGTGCGCCGCGGAGCATTTCGATGGCTTGGCTGATGTCGCCGCCGGACACCGGCTGTTGGCCGGACTTGGCGGCGACGTCGCCGGCTTCGGCACTGCTCTTGGCGGCGCCTGCGATCTTCTTCGCAACGTCTGCGCCTTGCGCGCCGAGGCTTAAGCCCTGTTGCATCGCCTGCATCTGTTCGCGTTCGGCGCGCATTTCTTTGACCTTGTCGGCGCCACGCATGATCTTGGCCGGTACTGCCCAGCCGCGGCCGAGGATTTGCACCGCCTCGTCGTGATCGACGTTGTCGAGAACGCTGGGGTCGACCTGCGCGATCATTCCCAGCGATTGATAGAGCCGTTGTACTGCTTGCGCTTCCCCCGCCATTTGCGCGCGAGCGAGTGGCGAGACGTACTCGATCGTCATCGTCGAGCCTTGGATTTCCTCCGGCGCCGGCGGCAGCATGTTCGCGCGGCTGAGCAGGCCGAAGCGGCGTTTGATGAGGGGCGACAGGAACTCGCTTTGGATACGGCCGAGATTGGGGCCTAGGAGTCGGAGCTTCTCTTCCTGTCGCCCCATCCATTCGGTCGCCGTCATGTTCGGCGAGCCGATCATTTGCATCAGCGAAAAATAGAACCCTTCTTTGATGGCGTTGCGGCGTTGTTCCATCATCTCGAGCGTGATGCCGATGTTGCCGCCGGTCATCAGCGGGCGGAGCAGCTGTGTGCCGTTTGCGTCGAGCGCGCCGTAGGTTATGCCGCCTGGATATGTGCGCGCGGCTTTGACGACACCTTCGTCGGCGGCGGCGAGCGGCGGGTCGGCGACCTTTTGCGCGGCCTTGATCGCCGTTTCGTCCATACGGTTCAGCATCTTCACGTCGGGGAGTATCTGTTCGCCGATGCCGCGGCCGTAGACTTCGCCTGCTGCCTGCGCCCAGCGCGGTACGTGATAGGGCAACTCGTAGTAGCCACCTTCGGCAACTTTGTGGCGCGACTCTTCTTCGATGTACGTGGATACGAACGGGCGCGCTGTGGCTTCAAGCTTGTCCGCTTTGTACGCGCCATTCGGATAGACGCAGTGGATGAAGTGGATGAGACAGAACGGGTCTTTCTCCGCCACGCGCGCGGTCCGATCGCTCAAGCCCTCACCGAACATCTCGATCGCTTGTTTGCCGGTTAGCGCGAAGCGGCGGTAGACGGTGTCGACTTCGCCGTAGGCGCTCTCGGCGATCACGCATTCGGAGAGCGGGCGGACGTTGTCGTTGATGCGTCCCTGCCCCGGGATTTCCTCCGAGTAGAAGACGGCGGTGCCAAAGCAGGCGAGATCCGCGTACATCGAGGGCAGCACGGAATAGAACCGGCTGACCTGCGGCCCGAACGAGTGCAAAAGCTTTGTCTCGACGTCGTAGAGCCAATCGCGCACGGGATCGTAATCGTTCATCTCGTCGTCGGCGAGCTTGAGGGCGAACCAGCGGTTGGCGGGGTTCGTCATCATGCCGTAGATGCCGCCGGCGAAGCTGTCGGCCGCCATCAACGGCGTCGCGTCGAAGATGCGCTGGTGGCGCTTCTCCCCGGGTTGGCGGATCGAGGTGAACTCGGCGCGCAGCGGGCGGACGTAGTCGGCAATCTCCTGCCACGTGCGCTCGAACTCGCCACGCTCGCCCTTCAGTTTATTCCAGTGCAGGACGAGCTCCTGCGGCGTTCGACCTGTCATTGAGGGACCCATCGTTTATGGTGAAAGGGACAGATTGCTGCTGCGGTGCACGCTGTCGTAGGATCGGGCGCTCTTCATGGACGTCCGATGTCGGTCGACGACGAATTGACTCCCGCGCCTGCGCCTTCGGCCCCGCGTGTTCCGAAGTTGAGCCGCGAGGACAGCGATGCGCTGACGTGGCTGGGCAAGTGGATCGGCATTCCGCTGCTGATCGTTTTTGCGATCTACTACAGCGAGTATTTTTGGCGCGGCAGCGTCGATGTCGTGCCCACCGTGACGCGGCAGGAGGTGCGGCCGTATCCGTTTCCTGACGGTGCTGCCGGACCCACATTGGCGCCGGAAGAGATTCCGCGTGTCGCGCCGCCGCCACCGCCGCTTGTTTTCGAGGCACCACCGCCGCCGCCGACGCCATCACAGATCGTCGCGCGGCCGCTGTCTCAACCGCAGCCCATCTATCCGCGGCGTGCGTTGGAGGCGGAGCGTCAGGGCGTCGTGCGGTTGCGCATTACGATTCAACCCGATGGGTCGGTGAGCGACGCCGTCGTCATCGAGGCGCGGCCTTCGGGGTGGTTTGAGAACGCAGCGCTCGACGCGGTGAAGCGCTGGCGCTATCAACCATCGGACCGCACGATCGTGACGCCGGTCGAGATCGAGTTTAAGTTGAATTGAGCCTCAGCCACCCAGCAACGTCTTCTGCATTGTTGGGTTGGCGAGCATCCCTTCGTTGATCGCGAACGGTGTCAGCGTGTTGAAGCCTTTGCGTTTGGCGAGGCGCTTGCGCTCGTTCAGCTCCTCCTCTTGCTTCGAGGCCGGTGTCGGCGGTGGGGGTGGCGGCGGCGGGGCTTTCGGCGATTTGAACAGGCACATGATCTTCTAACCTCCATGCGTATTGCAAAAACGCGGTGCGGTTTGCGCCGAAGTTAGGCACGCGGCACTCGCAGACAAAACCTAAGCGTTCGAGCAGGCGGATCGCATCGCCATGGCCTTCCATCGTGCGGCACTCGGCGCGGGCGTAAGCTGCGTTGAGCAACGCGGGTCGCGCTTCGCGGATGCCCCAGCGGATGACGGCGCGGGCTACGCGTGGCCAATCGTCCGTCGCCATCAGCGATGCGGCCACCGTACGCGGCGTGAGTCTGTGGAACGCAACGATCGCCGCGGGCTGGCCGTCATGCGTGAAGGTGCGCGCGAGCACGGCCGGGCTCGCAAAGGCGGTGGCCGCCGACTCGGGGTCAACCCCAAGTTCGGCCAATTCAGCCGCGTCGCGCGCGCGAAGCCGCCCCATGATCGATAGGGCGGCTTCGTGCATGCGATTGCCTTGTGACTGTGGTTACAGCGACTTCGTCCGCAGAATCCGGGCTCTTCAGCGCAGGTAGTGTGCCCGCGGTCACAGCTTCGACGGCGGGCTTTAAGGTAGCGTCCGCGCTTCATCAACCGTTCAGGGCCCGGAGATCAGGTTCCGCGCACCCAAATCGGGGACAGAGAGAAACACCAGGAGAGAGATCATGCTGAAGAAACTAACCATTGCCGCGGGCTTTGCCGCGATGTCGCTCGTGGCCGTTGCGCCTGCGCAGGCTGCGTGGGTGCAGATCGCGGAACGGATCGTCACCGACCGGTTCGACGTCGATAACATCGTGCTGCCGGGACCGGTGCGCTTTACCCGCGTGAAGGTCTGCGTTTACAACAACCCGGTCCATTTCTACGACATGGACGTCTTCTTTGCGAACGGCGGCCACCAGGACGTGACGCTGCGTCAGCGCCTAAACAACGGCGAGTGCACACGTAACATCGACTTGAAGGGCGGCGCGCGGAACATCAACCGCATCAAGTTCAAGTACGAAGAGGACAGCTGGTTCCTCGGCCGCGCGGTCGTGCGCGTCTACGGCGAACTCTAAGCCGCGTTTTCTTTCGCAAAGCGGCCGCCTGTACGTTCGTGCGGGCGGCCGTTTTCTATTGCGGGCAACAAAAAACCGGACGCCTTCGCGCCCGGTTGACCCT
>JBJXEH010000293.1:0-3166 GCA_046153995.1 Micropepsaceae bacterium | reverse complement strand
TCGTAGCCGCCGTGCACGCGGATCTCGCGCGAGGCGGGCACGCCCGCGAGGTTGCGCTCGGTGTTGCCTTTGCGGATCTTGTCGAGCGGTTCGCCGGCGACGACGTAGAAGTTCCACGGTTGGGTGTTGAATGACGACGGTGCGCGGATCGCGAGGCCGATGACTTCTTGGATGAGCGATTTCGGGACGGCAATTTTCTTGAAGCCGCGCGTACTCCGCCGGCCCTGCACAACCTCGTCGAATTGCATGGAAGTGACCCCTAGATGTCTCACGCGAAGCCGCGAAGAACGGGAAGAAGAAAGAAACGCCCCTCACACCATGGCACAATGAATCAACGGGTTGCACCTCCTGCGCAAAGCGGCGCTCACCATTGTGTCATTGTGTGAGATTTCCTCTTCGCGGTCTTCGCGGCTTCGCGTGAGAAATTTTTGGCGGCAAATCAATCGCGCTAGCGCAACGGTCCTGGGTGGCCGGGTCTCCGCCCGGCCATGACGAGCTGTTTGGTTGCCCTTAGTGGATGCTGATCTCGTGGCCGACGTGGCGGATGTCGAGCGGGCACAATATCCCGCAGGTGCCGACGCGGACCGAGTGCAGGCGGCCGTCGAGGTTGCTTTCCCAAAAGGTCAGGAACTTCGACAGCACCGGAAACTTCGGCGCGATATCCAGCTCCTGCCAAACGAAGCTCTGCAGCAGCTTCGGGTGGTCGGGCATGTGGTAGAGAATTTCCGCCGTCGTCAGGCGGTAGCCTTTCAACATCAAATTCAACTGGGCCACGTCAAAACTCCCGCGATTGAGTACGCCAAAACGCGAAGGCTCTTCCCCACGGACCGGCGCCACACCCCTTAAGTTTGAACGCGATCCGTAAAATTATGGTGCCGCGGTTTTTTACAACCGTCGAGCGTTTCATTGCGGGACGCTTGACGTTGGAGGCGAATTGCGGTGCGTTCGCAACACTTCACCCCTTGCTGGCGCTCACCATGTTCGAGTGCCAATGAAAGATTGAGCATGTCTGCACATTTCAGATGCATTTTGGTAACCAAAACCGAAGCCGGTCAGCAGGCGCAGCTGTCGGAGATCGCAGAGCGCGACTTGGGCGAAGGCGACGTCACCGTCGCCGTCACGCATTCGACGCTGAACTACAAAGACGGGCTCGCGGTCACCGGCGCGGCGCCGGTCGTGCGCAAGTTTCCACTGGTCGCCGGAATCGATTTCGCCGGTCATGTCGTGACGTCGGCCGATGCGCGCTTCAAGCCCGGCGATGCTGTGGTTGCGAACGGTTGGGGCATGGGCGAGAGCTACAACGGCGGCTACTGCACGCGTGCGCATGTCAAAAGCGGCTGGCTGGTGCATGTGCCGCGCGTGTTGACACCGGCCGATGCGATGGCGATCGGCACGGCCGGTTACACCGCGATGCTGGCGGTGATGGCGCTTGAGGATTTGGGGCTGACGCCCGCCAAAGGCCCAGTGTTGGTGACGGGTGCGGCCGGCGGTGTGGGTAGCGTTGCGATTGCGCTGCTCTCCAAACTTGGATTTCGGGTCGTTGCGTCCACGGGACGTTTGAACGAGGCGGAGTATCTGCGTGGGCTCGGCGCCACCGACGTTATTGATCGCGCGGAACTCAGCGGCGATGTGCGGCCGTTGGCGAAAGAGCGTTGGGCGGGTGCTGTCGATTCCGTCGGATCGAAGACGCTGGCGAACGTGCTTGGCGGGACGAGCTATGGTGGCGCGGTAGCGGCGTGCGGCTTGGCGCAGGGGATGGATCTACCGGCATCGGTGGCACCGTTCATTCTGCGCGGCGTTACGCTTGCGGGGATTGAGTCCGTCAATTGTCCGATGCCGCGGCGCGTGAAGGCGTGGGAGCGGCTGGCGCGCGATCTCGATATGGGCAAGCTGGCAGCCGGGTTGCAAACCGTGCGCTTGGAAGATGTGCTTTCGCTGGGGCCGCAAATCCTCAAAGGCCAAGTCAAGGGCCGCGTTGTGGTGGACGTGCAGCGTTAGGACTTATTAACCAGCGTCCGCCACCTTGTGCCGCTTGCGATAGCGATTTCGGCGGCGGACACAAGCCGCTATGATCGCGCGCTTTTTGATGCCCGGGGGCCGGCGCCAGTGGATAGTGGAATTGACTGGCTGTTGTTGGTCGGCGGCGGGATCGTGGTCGGCATCATCGCCGCCGCGCCCATCGGGCCTGCAAACATCATCTGTATCCGGCGTACGCTGGCTTACGGGCAGTTGAACGGATTCTTGGCGGGCCTCGGCGCCGCGATCGGCGACGGCGTGTTCGCGGTGGTTGCCGGTTTCGGTGTAAAGTGGGTGTTCGACGCGATCCAGGAAATGGGCGCGCCGCTGCAGCTTATGAGTGCGGCGATCCTCATGTTCTATGGCGCGCGCGTGTTCATCTATGCGACGCCGCCGGAGATTTTACGCAACCCCGACGGCAGCATGCAGACGGGCTCCGTCGGCAATCTGGCCGGCGGGTTTGCGGCCACGTTTGCGCTCACGATCACGAACCCCGCGACGATGGTAGGCTTTGCGACGATGTTCGGCGCGTTCCGCGAGGTCGTGGACTATCACGTGAGCTCGTTTGCGACGTTCATCATGGTTTTGTCGGCGTTTGCGGGCTCCGTGTTGTGGTGGTTCGTGGTCACCGCGGTGACGAGCTACTGGCATCAATCGATCGAGCAGGGCACACTGAAGCGTATGAACCAGGCTTCAGGCGGTTTCATTTTCCTCACCGGTGCGACGCTGCTCGGCTATTCCGTGTGGCAACGCGTTTTCGGCGGGTGAGTGGCGCGCCGTTCAAGCTGGCAGCCCTCGACCATGTCGTGCTGCGCGTGCCCGACATGGCGCGCGCGCTTGGCTTTTATCGCGACGTTTTGGGGGCCGCGGTCGAGCGCAAGCTGGAGCGCATCGGCATGGTGCAGCTGCGTGTTGGCGCGTCGATCATCGATCTCGTCGATCTGAACGGCGATTGGCTTAAGGCTGTCGGCGCGAAACCGTTCACGCCGGATTCGGTCAACGTCGATCACATCTGCATCCGGATCGAGCCGTTCGACGAGACGGCAATCGAGGCGTATCTGCGCGAGCGCGGCGTCGAGATCGGCGAGAAGGGCAGCCGCTACGGCGCGCAAGGCGACGGCCCGTCGATCTACATCCGCGATCCGTTCGG
>JBJXEH010000292.1:0-3473 GCA_046153995.1 Micropepsaceae bacterium | reverse complement strand
ACGGCTCGTTCGTGTTCGTGGGGCTTGGCGGGCAGGTTCTCTACTCGCCCGACGGCGCCAAATACACGCTCACCTACCGCCCCGACCGCAAGGGTCTGAACGCCGTCATCGAGGACGACACCGACCTTTTCGTCTTCGGCGAGGCCGGCATCCAGAAGCAGTCCGTCACTCCAAAACCAGAAGAAGTCGACGTGCCGCTTCCGGCGGCGGAAGCGGGCGGTTAGAAAAAAACGCCGTACACTGACGAACGAATCTTACGGCACGGCGCAACAAAACGCGCCGTGCCGCTTTGTTTTGGCGTTCGCGACAGCCACGTAAAAATTGTGGCGCAAATGATTCAGCACGCTAGGCACAGTGGCGGCCCGCTCCGCGAATCTTCAAAATTAACATCTCGTTAACCTTTTTGCTTCGTTCATGGCGAGAAGCCTTGGAAGGCGGAATCGCTCGAGCGCGAACGGGGGCACCAGTCGGCTGCTCGAGCGCGAAATCAATACGACGGCGTAACGCGGGATCGTGGCCCGCGGCGCAAGAGGGGAGTTGAAATGTCTACAAAGTTGCAGCGCGCAGGACTCTTGGGCACCGTCGCCGCCCTCTCGCTTCTCGCAGTGACAGGCGCCAGAGCCGTCGAAACAAAATTCGGCGACGTCGACATCGTCTTCGACACGACCGTCTCCTTCGGCGCCTCGATGCGCACGGCTGATCGCGAAACCGCATTCTTACCGGAAGGCAACGGCGGTCCGGTTGATCCACGGACGTCGGGTTTCACGCCGATCATCGTGCCGGTTATTCCGACCTACAGCGGCAACACTGCTAGCGCGACGTACACGCTGAACCCTGATAACTTCGATGGCAGTTCGAACGGCGATGACGGCCGCTTGAACTTCGACAACGGCGACTTGATCGGTACAACATTCAAAGCGACCCACGATCTGCAGATGACGTGGCAAAACTATAAGCTTTTCGCGCGCGCACTCGGCTTCTACGACCCCATCATGAACGACAATGATGTCGGCGCGCGTTCAGAGTTGACGGATGCTGCGCTCGGCGACGTTGGCCGCAACTATGAACTGCTCGACCTGTTCATTTCCGCGGACTACACGATTGCCGAAATGCCGGTGAACCTGCGCGTCGGCAAACAGGTGATCAACTGGGGCGAGAGCACATTCCTTCTGAACGGCAACAACGTCTTCAATCCGATTGACGTCGGCGCGTTCCGCCGCCCCGGCTCGGAAATCAAAGAGGCACTAGTTCCCGTCAACGCGATCTCCGGATCGATTTCGCTTCCCTTTGATGTCTCGTTCTCGGCCTACTACGCACTCGACTTCGAGCCGTTCGAAATCGATCCGTCAGGAACGCCGTTCTCCGGCGCCGACGTCGTCGCCCTCGGAAGCGGCATCGGTGGCAACCAAGACCGCGTGAGCTTGTTGTCGTCGAGCCCGCTGACGGGTATGCGCCGGAACTGTACCGCAGGTGCCACCACGGGCACGCGCGCTGTCCAAACGAACGGCTTGTTGAACGACCCAACTGTTGCTCAAGCGGGCCAGTTGGATTGCACGGACGACAACACGTTCACAGGTATCTTCGCGAACGCGATCGACTATACGCAGTTCTACACGATCGGGCAGGCGGAGCGGACGCGGTTGGGTCTTGCAGACTCTCTTGCAAGCCAAGGCGCATCGCGCGAAACGTTCGGCCTAATCGATTTTGGGGGGCCCGGCGAAGACGCTGTCAATGATGACAATCAATATGGGCTCTCGGCCCGCTACTACGCCGAAGACCTCAACGGCACCGAGTTCGGCTTCTACTTCCAGAACTACCACAGCCGCTTGCCGTTCATCAGCGAACGCATCGGCGGCAACAGCACCATCGCGATTGCTGTCAATGGCGCGTCCGCGCAGGCGACCGCCGGTGGTGCAGGTGGCCGAAATCTGTTGCCGGCAGGTTGCAACATCAACCCCTTGGCACCTCCCGGAAGCGCTGCTGTGATGGGCGCCACTGCGACAGCGACCGCGCAGGGGGTCAACGCCGCATTTGGCGACGCCGGGGCCCCTGATGCCAACGGCATTGGCCTAGACGATACGATCGTCAATGATCCGCAAGACCTCATCAACGCCGCGCTCGCGACGACCATTAGCACGTTGACGGGGGGCCAACTTACGCTCTCGCAAAGCGCGTCGGGATCCTACGATACCGTCCTGAACGTGATGAAGCTCAACTGCATGCTCTCTTGGTATCAAAGCCAAACGCTTGATCTCGATGGGGCTGGTCCGAACGCCCCGCTCTCCCAGCTTCTCGACGGCGCCGAAACGATCGGTCTGAACCCGAACATAGATTTGCTGGTCGAGTATCCGGAGGACATCCGCGTCTGGGGCTTCAGCTTCAACACGACGCTCCTCGGCTGGGGTGTCCAGGGCGACTTTACTTACCGCCCCGATGCGCCGTTCCAGATCGACACGGACTCGCTGACGATTGCGGGTGCGTGGAAATCGTGCGCGTTCCAAACGAATACGGCGGGCGCCTCAGTCACCGCCTTGCTACCGCTACGCACGCCGGACGGGTCCGGCTTGCAGCCGCAGTGCTTGGCTGCTGGCGGGGTCGGTCTCGCTGCCGGTCAGAGCGAGTATATCAAAGGCTGGCTTGAGAACGAGATGTACACCGCCCAGATCGGAACCACGGCAACGTTCACGGGTTCTGACTGGCTGATCGAGGCGATCGATGCCGACCTCGGCATCTTGGTGTCTGAGTTCGGCATGGTCTATGTGCCTGGCGTTGAAGATAGCTACTTGTCGGTTAGCGCGCTCAATCGGAATCTTCCAGTGTTCGGGAACACCGGTTGCCAAGCATCCGACTTGCCGCTCGGCGGGTTGCTAGCACTCGACAGCAAACTGTCGAGCCAGTGCCGCCCGACAGACTGGTCGGCCGGCCTCGTCCTGCTCTATCGCGTCGAGTACAACAACGCGTTCGACACGGGCTTCACGATCGCGCCGCAGATTGTCTACAGCTACGATTTCGAAGGCACGACGCCGTCCCCCTATGGCAACTACATGGAAGACCGCCAAACGATCGGCCTCAGCCTGACCGGCACGTTGAACAACAACTTCCGGGTCGGGGCCACCTACTCGAACTTCTTCGGCGGCCATATCACCAACAAGGCCAAAGACACCGATTTCGCGTCAATCTCGGCCAGCTACACGTTTTAAGCGAATCGTTAAGGCTTTCGGCCCATTCCGACCCTGTCGGAGTGGGCCTATTTGCGACTGGCCCCAACTCAGAGTACAACTACGCGCAAATAGCGGACACGTGCCTTTTCGGGCGGGGGCGTAACCGTAACGAACTTGAAAAACTAGGTGGAGGAACCAGTGAAGAAGCAGTTGATGATGATGACGGCCTGTGTGTTGGCGGTTGGAATGACCGGCGGTGCGTGGGCGAAGGGCGACGCGAGCCGTTTGGGCAAGGACCTGACGCCGTTTGGG
>JBJXEH010000291.1:0-9580 GCA_046153995.1 Micropepsaceae bacterium | reverse complement strand
CGGCGCGAGGGGTTGCGCTAACCCCCGAGAACAAGCTCAAGTTCGTTCCCCTAGGTCCCGGATAACAAGGCTCGCAAACCGTTGCTTCGCAACGGGCTCGCCTAAGCTTCCGGGATGACAGAGTTTTGTTGGTTGGGCTTTGCGGAAGCGTGCTTTGATAGCGCAACGACCATTAGGGGGACGCCATGTGGGTTCGCCGGATACTTTTGGTTTTGATCTTTCTGGGCTTTGGCGCGCTTGCGGCGTGGGCATACTTTGTGCGGCCCGTGGCGCCGCCGGACCCGCGGCTTGCATGTCAGTACGGCGCTTATCGCACCGACGCCGGCGAACTCATGGTGATCTCGCCAACAGCTGGCGGCAGCGCGCTTCGAATGGTGATGATGAATGGCAAGACTTGGCGTCTGAACCCATGGCCCACTGAGGCCGGAGCAGCGCCCGACAGTTTTTGGCCTTCGGAAGGTTGGCGCGAGGAGCAACCGTCGCAGCCGAGGGCACACGTTGACTTTGGTTCTTGTTCCGAAGGTACCATTACGGGGTTCACGCATGTGCTTCCGGGAATGGTGGCGCGCCGGGAGACTTTCGATATCACCGACGCGACGTTCGAGAGCCACGGATTGAAGCTCGCTGGCCGGCTCGTGATGCCGCGGCTCGAGGGGGCGATTCCGGTTGCTGTGTTGGTGCACGGGTCGGAGCGTGACAGTGCGATCCTGTTCAACCGCATGCAGTACCTGCTGCCAGCGAGCGGTATCGGCGTCTTCGTGTACGACAAGCGCGGGACGGGCAAGTCCGAAGGCAGTTACTCGCAGGACTTTCACTTGCTGGCCGACGATGCGGCGGCGGCACTCAGACAAGCGCGTGCGATGGCTGGTACGCTGGCCAGCGAGGTCGGGTTCCAGGGTGGCAGTCAGGCGGGGTGGATCGAGCCGCTTGCCGCGCGCAAGGCGCACGCGGATTTCGTCGTCGTGGGCTTCGGCCTTGCGGAGAGCCCGCTGGCGGAGGATCGCGAGGAGGTGTTCGACGATTTGCGTACCGCTGGCTACGGCGAAGACGTCATCGCGAAGGCTCGCGAGATCACGGATGCGACAGGCCGCGTGATGGCGTCCGACTTCAAGGACGGCTTCGATCAGCTCGATGCCGTGCGCGCCAAGTATGGGAAAGAGCCCTGGTATCCGAAAGTTCAAGGCGAGTTCACGGGCGACTTCTTGGCGTATCCGAATTGGGCGCTTCGTTTGTTGGGTCCCATCGTCGATGTCGGCACATCGTGGGAATACGATCCGGTGCCCGCGCTTAAGGCTTACGACAAGCCGCATCTGTGGATCTTGGCCGGGCGCGATAGTTCGGCGCCGAGTGCGAACACGTTGCGTATCCTGCGCGAGGTGCAAGCGTCGCGACCGAACCTCGACATCGTCATGTTCCCGACCGCCGACCACGGGATCATCGAGTTTGAGGAGAAGGACGGCGAGCGCGTGCAGACGCAGTTCTCGGAGGGCTACTTCCAACTCGTCGCTGATTGGATCCTCTTTAAGGACCCGGCGGTGAAGGTGCCGGGGCCGGTTGTTTACAGTGGCAAGGCGCCTCCGCAGCCTTAGCGTTTTGCGAAGGAGTGGGCCATTTCGACGCCCGCGGGGTCTTGGTGGGTGATGACTTCGGCGTCGGGGAAGGCTGCCATGATCTCGTTCTCGACGTCGTCGGCGATGCGGTGGGCTTCGAGCAGCGTCATTTGCGGCGGTAGTTCGAGGTGCAGCTGGATGAACGAGCGGTGGCCTGCGCGGCGCGTGCGCAGGTCGTGCAGGCTTTCGACACCGGCGTGGCGGTTTACGATGTCTTTGATGCGCTGCCGGTCGGCGTCGTCGAGTTCGCGGTCCATCAGTTCGTCGTAGGCGCCGCGTAGGATTTTGAACGCGCCCCATGCGATAACAGCGGCGATGGCGAGGCCGAAGATCGGATCGGCGATGGTCCAGCCCCAGACGCCGGACACCACGAGGGCCGCGACCACGGCGAGGTTCGTTACGATGTCGGTGGTGTAGTGCAGCTGATCGGCGCCGATGGCGAGCGAGCGCGTCCTGCTGATCACGTGGCGCTGGAACAACACGAGCGCCAATGTGAGCGCGAGCGAGACGCCGATCACGGCTAGGCCCACCGTGCTTTGCTGCACGGGCTCTGGTGCTGCCAGACGCTCCAACGACTGGAACAATAGGAACACCGCCGAGCCGCCGATGAACGCCGCTTGGCCGAGGCCTGCGAGCGCCTCCGCCTTGCCGTGGCCGAAGCGGTGTTCCTCGTCGGCGGGGGTCAGCGCGTGCCGCACGGCGAGGAGGTTCAATCCGGACGCGACGAGGTCGAGCATCGAGTCCACGAGCGAGGCCAACATCGCGACAGAGTTCGTTGCAGCCCACGCCCAGAGTTTGAGCCCGATCAACGCCGCGGCGACGGCAACCGCGGCGTAGGTCGCGAGGCGCTTCAGCCGTTCGGCCTCCGCCCCGCTCACTCGACCGGCCGTGATCGCGTCGGTGCTCGTCATGGGAACAGACGCTCCGTGCGCCACGGCGCGTTCGCGCCTTCGCGGCGATAGACGAGGCGGTCGTGCAGGCGGAACGGGCGGTCGCGCCAGAATTCGATCTCGACCGGGTCCAAACGGAAGCCCGACCAATGCGGGGGACGCGGCACTTTCGTGAGGCCGTAGCGCGCGGCGTATTTCGCGACTTCGGTTTCGAGCTCGAAACGGCCCTTGAGCGCGCGCGATTGGCGCGAGGCCCAGGCGCCGATCTGGCTGTCTTTGGGACGGCTCGCGAAATAGGCGTCGGCTTCGGCGTCGCTCACCATCGCGATCGTGCCCCGGAGGCGGACTTGGCGGCGGAGGGATTTCCAGTGGAAGCAGAGGGCGGCCTTCTGTTGGCCGAGCAGCTCCCTGCCCTTCGCGCTTTCGAAGTTCGTGTAGAAGACGAAGCCGTCGTCGTCGTGACCCTTGAGGAGCACCATGCGCACATTGGGCAGGCCGTCGGCGTCGACGGTTGCGAGCGCCATGGCGTTCGCGTCGTTCGGCTCTTTGGTTTGGGCCAGCGCGAACCACTCGCCGAACAGTGGAAATGGGCTGCCGGCGGCGGCAATTTCGGGGGCGTCGTCTTTGGTTTTCGCATCCACGGGGGATTTCGGGGCTCACGCTGTGGCTTGGCGTTTGAGTATATAGACGTGGGCGATTTCGCGCCCACCCGAATTGTCGCGTGATTCTGAGAGGCACTTGCAGCCGCCATGAATGGTAAACCGAGTATCGCCGTTTTGGTGTCGCTCGCCCTGCTACTCGGCGCGTGCGCCACGAACGTCGTTGCCGACAAGCGTGCGCGGTTCGAAGTGGCGACGGCTGCGTATGACGCCGGCGACTTCCCGCGGGCGTATGAAATCTGGTCGCAACTCGCCGACGAAGACGACCTCGCCGCGATGCGCAACACCGCGCAGATGCTGCGCCAAGGCAAGGGCGTCAAGAAGGACGTTGGCAAGGCGTTCGACCTGTACAAAGAAGCCGCTGAGAAAGGCTTCGTGACGGCGATGGCGAACGTCGCCGAAATGTATTTGAGCGGCGAAGGCACGGAGAAGGACACGAAAGAGGCCGTCGTTTGGTACGCGCGCGCGGCGACGGCGGGCTTGTCGCTCGCGCAAGTGAAGCTTGCGGATATGTACGAGCAGGGCATTGGGGTCGAACGCGATCCTGTAAGAGCGCGGGCGTTGTTGGAGCGCGCGGCGCGCAACGGTTACGCACCGGCGCGCCAACGGCTTGAGGCGATGGGGGTTCCGGTTGCGGGAAGCGCACCGGCACCCACACTCGCAAACGCCAATCCGGACGAGCCGTGGCCGCACAGTGGGCGGTTGCCGGAGGCGCCGCGCACGGCACGAATGTCGCCGAGTACCCCAATGCAAGCGGGTGCTGCGTCGGCGATGTCGGCTGGCGATCTCACTCTCATGAACAGCGGCTTCTCTCACTATGCTTCGAACAACAAGGCGGCGGCGTTGGCGTCGTGGCGCGCGGTGGCCGAGCGGGGGAATGCGGAGGCTCAGTTGCGGGTCGGTCTCCTCTATGAGTCGGGTGAAGGCACGGGGCAGGATATGATTGAGGCCTACCGGTGGTTGAAGCTGTCCGCATCTCAAGGACAACCACAGGCGGTAGCGGCGTTTCGACTCGTGTCAGCCTCGATGGCCCCGGCGGAGCGCGCAATCGCAGAATCCCTGGCCAAAAATCCGAACACGCACACGAAGAACGACCCCTAATCATCTACTTGCATTAGTAATTTGCCATTTGAACAACCGCGTGTAGTATCATCGCTCGAACGTGCCGTTACCCCCCTTCGGCGTGTGAGTCCTCGATGTACGACCCCTATTCGGTGCTCGGCGTTTCGCGCCAAGCCAACGACGATGAGATTAAACAAGCGTTTCGCGGGCTCGCGAAGCGCTTCCATCCCGACACGCCGGAAGGCTCGGCCGACAAGGGCCGACGCTTCACGGACTTGTCGATCGCCTACGAAATCATCGGTAACCACGCGAAGCGCCGGTCCTATGACCGGGGCGAGATTGACGCGCACGGAAACCCTCGCGCCAATTACACCCCGCGGCCGGAGGCTGCCGCCGAGGCAGATACGCTCGACCCCGGCGACGTGACGACGGCTGAGCGGCCTACCTCCAAGAACGGCGAGGCGAACGGCTTCCGCGGCACGTTCGAGAAGGCGTTCGGCGTAGGCCCCGCGACCGAGAAAAAGAGCCGGGTCGAAGAGCTGTTCGGCGAGTTTTTTGGCGAGCGTTCGGCTGGCCGCAAGCGCCCTGCCCCCGGCAAAGGCCTCGACACGCATTACGATCTGCACATCACATTCGAGGAAGCGGCACTCGGCGGCACCCGGCGCGTAAAACTGCCCTCCGGCAATCGCTTCGACGTGAAGATTCCGGTCGGCGTGAAGGAGGGTCAGACGATCCGCTTGCGCGCGCTTGGCGAACCCGGCTTGCCGGGCGGGCCTGCGGGCGATGCGCTGATCACGATCGCGATCGAGCCGCATCCCTATTTCCGGCGCGACGGGCGCGACATTCATCTGGCGCTGCCGATCACGCTGAACGAAGCGCTGCACGGCGGCAAAGTGAAGGTGCCGACGCTGCAAGGGCCGGTGACGATGGCGGTGCCGCAAGGTGCGAATGCCGGACAATCGTTCCGCCTCAAAGGCAAGGGCATTCCGGGGACGGGATTGCAGGCGTCGGGCGATCAGCTGGTGACGCTGCAGATCGTGCTGCCCGATCAGTCGGACCCGCACCTCAGCGATATCGTAAAGCGGTGGGAAACCGCGCACCCGTACCAACCGCGCCGCAAGTTCGGCGACGTGTAATCCCGGACAAGTGGCACAAGCGGCACCGTGGCACATATGTGCCGGTTGTGCCGGTTGGGCTGTACCATCGGCGGCGCTGAGGCCCGCCGGAAAAGCGCGCATTTCCGGATGCAGCCGTTGGTTGTGGCGAAAAGTGCGAAAAACGAATCCGTAGCAAGCGTAATCCTGGCGCAACTCTGCGGTATTAACCGTAATATATCCGTGTGGAATCCGTTCGGAAGCGTGGCACATCCGTATGCTGGCGGAGGTTTTCGCGGACAGGAATGGCGGAAACGTGCGCATCGGAGTGTTCGCCTGAGAGTTGTGTTGTATCTGAGATAAGGTGCGACGGGTTGGCATGTCTGGTGTCATCTGCAGGTGCCATTGGCGCGCATGGCGCGCTTGAAATTGCACTAGAACATAAGTAGAACAAAATGACCAAAAATGCAATCGGCGAGTTGTCGCCGGTGCGTCGTCTATTGCGCGCTCAGGGTGCGAATTTGGTGCATCTGAATTGTGGACGAGCGGCTCCACCCGGCGGCGTTCTTTGTATAACGCGTGGGCCGTTCAGAACTGGGGTTGGGACACGTGTTCGAACAAGCCTTCAAGAATATCGACGACGTGCTTTGGAAAGAGGCCGGGTGCACGACGGAGCTCGACTACACGGAGCAGACGTCGTGGTTGCTGTTCCTGAAATACCTCGACGGGCTTGAGGAAGATCTGTCGGATCAGGCGAAGCTTGAGGGCAAGCGGTACGCCTATATCCTCGACAAGCCGTATCGCTGGGAAAGCTGGGCCGCGCCGAAGGGCAAGGACGGCAAGCTCGATCACGACAAGGCGCTGACCGGCGACGACCTGCGCGACTTCGTCAATCAGAAGCTATTCCCGCACCTTCAAGGCATCAAGCAAAAGGCGAGCGGGCCGAACACGATCGAATACAAGATCGGCGAGATCTTCGGCGAGATCAAAAACAAGATCACCTCGGGCTACAATCTGCGCGAGGTCATCGACCACATCGACGAACTGCGCTTTCGCAGCCAGGCCGAGAAGCACGAGCTTTCGCACCTCTACGAAGCCAAGATCAAGAACATGGGCAACGCCGGGCGGAACGGCGGCGAGTACTACACGCCGCGTCCGCTCATCCGCGCGATCGTGCAGGTGGTGGCGCCGAAAATCGGCGAGCGCATCTATGACGGCGCCGTGGGGTCGGCGGGATTCTTATGCGAGGCCTACGATTATTTGAAAGCGGCGAACCCGAAACGCACGACGGCGCAGGACCGCACGCTTCAGGAGCGCACGTTCTACGGCAAGGAGAAGAAGTCGCTCGCCTATGTCATCGCGATCATGAACATGATCCTGCACGGCATCGAGGCGCCGAACATTTTGCATACGAATACGCTGACCGAGAACCTCGCCGACATTCAGGAGAAGGACCGCTACGACATCGTGCTGGCCAATCCGCCGTTCGGCGGCAAGGAGCGCAAGGAGGTTCAGCAGAACTTCCCCATCCGCACCGGCGAGACGGCATTCCTGTTCCTCCAACACTTCATCAAAATGCTGAAGGCCGGCGGGCGCGGCGGCGTGGTGATCAAGAACACGTTCCTGTCGAACACCGACAACGCGTCGGTGAGCCTGCGCAAGTTGCTGCTCGAAAGCTGCAACCTGCACACCGTGCTGGATTGCCCCGGCGGCACGTTTCAGGGGGCGGGTGTGAAGACCGTGGTGTTGTTCTTCGAGAAAGGCGCGCCGACGCGTAAGGTTTGGTTTTACCAGCTCGATCCTGGTCGCAATCTTGGTAAGACCAACCCGCTGAACGACGCCGACCTCGCCGAGTTTGTTAAGCTGCAGAGGATACGTGGCGACTCGTCGAATTCGTGGAGCGTGGACGCCAAAATTATCGATAAGGCGACTTTTGATCTTTCCGTAAAGAACCCGAACGGCGGCGAGGAAGTTAGCCACCGCAATCCCCAAGAAATCATCGATGAAATTATGGCACTCGATATAGAGAGCGCGAGTGTGCTTGGGAGCATTCGAGCCCTATTATGAGAGTCGAATGGAACTCGAAAACGCTGGGCGAGGTCTGCTCGTTTCTGAGCCGTGGCATTTCTCCAGCGTATTTGGCGGCCGGTGGAATTTGCGTCCTCAACCAAAAGTGCGTTCGCGATCATCGCGTAAGCTATGAGCCCTCTCGAAGACACGACGAGCAAGCAAAGAAAGTAGGAAGTGAACGGCTGGTTCGAGCAGGCGACGTTCTCGTCAACTCAACAGGAACGGGGACGCTCGGTCGTGTTGCGCAGTTGCGCGAAGACCCTTTGGAGCCGACTACCGTTGACTCGCATGTCACGATAGTTCGCCCAAAATCGCATTTGTTCTATCCTGACTTCTTTGGTTTCATGCTCGTGACCATCGAGGATGCGATAAAGGAAGCTGGCGAGGGCTGCGGTGGGCAAACGGAACTAGCTCGGTCGGCTTTGGCAGAGAAGTTCGTGGTGCATTATCCGGACTCGCTCCGCGAACAACAGCGGATCGTCGGCATCCTCGACGAAGCGTTTGAGGGCATCGCCACCGCCAAAGCCAACGCCACGAAGAACGTCCAAAATGCTCGCGCTCTCTTCGAAAACCACCTCCAATCCGTATTCGCCCAGCGCGGCCCGGGGTGGGTAGAGAAGCCAGTAAAGGAACTTGCCGCACCAGCCAAAGGCTCAATACGCACCGGGCCCTTCGGCAGCCAGCTTCTGCACAGCGAGTTTGTTGATGAGGGCATAGCTGTTCTCGGCATCGACAACGCCGTTGCGAACGAGTTTCGGTGGGGGAAAAGCCGGTTCATCACGCCAGAAAAGTATCGCCAGCTTGAGCGGTACCGAGTGCATCCCGGGGATGTACTGATAACGATCATGGGCACGTGCGGCCGCTGCGCGATTGTTCCCGACGACATCCCGATCGCAATCAATACGAAGCACATTTGCTGTATCACGCTTGACCGATCGAAGTGCCTGCCGAGCTACCTCCATATCTACTTCCTTCACGCCCCGCAGGCGCAAGCGTTCTTAGTCAAACATGCCAAAGGCGCAATCATGGCTGGCTTGAATATGGGTTTAATTCAGGAGCTACCGGTGATGCTCCCGCCCGCTGAAGTTCAGGCGACGATTGTCGAGGCAGCTGATGACCTCCGCGAAGAGACCCAGCGTCTCGCTCACCTCTACGAGCGGAAGCTTGAATTGCTGGAGGCGCTGAGGAAGTCGCTTCTGCACCGGGCCTTCGCCGGAAGGCTCTGAGCCATGACCCGCGCCACGACCACGGAACCTGCCTGCGCCTTCTCAACTGCGGTTGGCATCGACGTGGGTGGCGCGCGCAAGGGGTTTCACGCGGTAGCGATCACGGGTGGAGATTATTCAGCCCACCTTGCAACCAAGAACGCGGAGCAACTCGTCCATTGGTCTCGCGTGACGATGCGGGCACGGGTTGTTGCGGTGGATGCGCCGTGCCGCTGGAGCAAAGACGGACGTGCGCGTCCTGCAGAACGCGAGCTGATGGAGAATAAGATCTGGTGCTTCTCAACTCCGACGCGACAACGGGCGCTCGATTACCCAGGAAATCACTACGGCTGGATGCTACGGGGCGAGGCGGTATTCCGGGCCCTCGAACCAACCTACCCCCTTTGCCGAGAGCTGCCCGTCGTTGACGGACGGGACACCTCGATCGAGACCTTCCCCCATGCGATTGCCTGGCACGTCTCGCAAGGACGGGCTGTCGCATCCCGCAAACGCGAGCAGCGCGAGGAGCTTCTGAAGCGTGCGGGAATCGACACCAGTCGATTGACGAATATCGACCTGATAGATGCCGCCCTCGGCGCCCTTGTCGCCTACCGGATCGCCACAGGCGCCCCCTGTGTAAGCTACGGCGAGCCCGACACCGGATTGATCCTCGTTCCCGCATTCGATCCCGCGGTCAACGAAGGCGCGTGATGAACGAAGCCGAAACCCGAGCCGAACACATCGATCCCGCCCTGAAGGCGGCAGGCTGGGGCGTGGTCGAGGGCAGCAAGATCCTTCGCGAATATCCCATCACGCTGGGACGGATCGAAGGTCTTGGCCGGCGCGGCAAGCCGCTAACTGCCGACTACGTGCTGGTCTATCGAAGTCACAAGCTGGCGGTAGTGGAGGCTAAGGCGTGGGATAGGCCTCTGACTGAAGGTGTGGCGCAAGCCAAGAACTACTCGGGCAGGCTGGCCGCGCGCTTTGCCT
>JBJXEH010000290.1:0-2664 GCA_046153995.1 Micropepsaceae bacterium | reverse complement strand
ACCGCATGGGCCAAGCCGCCGTCGCCCTTGCCAAAGCCGTGAACTACACAAACGCCGGCACCGTCGAATACCTCCTCGACCGCGAAGGCCACTTCTACTTCCTCGAAATGAACACCCGCATCCAGGTCGAGCATCCGGTGACCGAATTGGTAACCGGAACAAACCTGATCCACTGGCAATTCGCAGTCGCTCAGGGAAAACCACTACCGCTCAAACAGACCGATATCACGCTCGGCGGCCACGCGATGGAAGCGCGCCTCTGCGCTGAGGATCCTGGAGACGATTTTCGTCCGCAACAGGGGATCGGCCATATACATCCCGGAACGCGAGGGTATCGGATGGACGCCTTGTCGGTAGCAGGGCCTTTCACAGTTTCCGGCGACTATGACTCTCTTGTGGCGAAGATCATAGCCAAGGGACAAACTCGCGAAGAAGCGCGCCATCGCCTACGCGAAGCTTTGCGCCACATGAACTTGTTCGGAATAAGGAGCAACAAGAACTTTCTGATCGACATTCTGGATAGCGGTGATTTCGTAAATGCGCGCGTCGACATCGCCTGGCTCCAAAGCCGAATGCCATTCTCCGACGAGAACCTGAACTCAGTCGCGGCAAAGGTCGTCGCGCTCCAACTTGCGCGGGGTGGCGCCAGTGAATGGCGCTCGACGGGCTCTGCTCGATCTTTCATCCGCTTGCGCGAACGCAACAAAGAACATCTCTTCGCCGTCACTAATGGCTCACTCGATGGCGTCCGCCTCAAGAGACGCCCGGACGAGGAGTCGAACGAACTTCGCGACGGATTTGTATACACCGGCTACACCAACGGCGCGCAAAGTGGCGACGCCGAAGTCCACGTCAAAGGGGACCAAATCCACGTTCAACTCGACGGCCGCGACGCCCTCTTCGAAGACATCACCTACGCGCCCGCCGAGCTCAAAGGCACAGCCGGCGCCAACGTCATCCGCGCGCCGATGGCGGGCCGCATCATCAAAGTCGCGGCCGAGCCGGGCCAGGCCGTCGCGAAGAACCAAGTCCTCGTCATCCTCGAAGCGATGAAGATGGAGCACGAACTCAAAGCAGCCAGCGATGGTATCGTCGACACTGTCACCGCCAAGCCCGGCGACCAAGTCGCGATCCGTCAGACGCTGGTGACCCTCAAAGCCCGCTAACCCATCGGCGTTGCGCGACGTCCTGACGCGGACAATCTGTACGATTGTCTTTTCGCACAATCACTGATACTTATTGCGTGTTTTCCGGCTCTGCGTTTGCAGGACCATTCCGGCGCACGAACGCGTGCGCCCGGCTGCGACTTGACAATTGAATAAGCGACCGACGGTCGCAACAGCGGACGCGCACGGCTGTTCCGCGCGCCGATGTGACACAATCCGGACAGGTATCCGGACAGCGGACCCTTGTCCGCCGTGTCCGGATTGCCCGGCGAAATTCGTCGGTTCAGCGCAGAAAATCGTCGATCGCGACGGCAACTGACCTGTCCGGCTTGGCACACTGTGCCGGTTGCCGTCAGGCCATCTTGTACCTGACCGGCAGCGTCTTCAGCCCGCTCACGAAGTTGGCGAGCGTATTCTTCGGCGTGCCGTTGAGCTCGATCGACTTCAGCCGCGGCAGCAACTCGTTGTAGAGAGCCTTGATCTCCATCCGCGCGAGATGCATGCCGAGGCAAACATGCACGCCGTACCCGAACGCGACGTGCTTCGATACGTTGCGGTCGACCTTGAACTTGAACGGCTCCTCAAACACCTCTTCGTCGCGATTGCCCGACCAATAGAACATGCACAAGCCTTCACCCTCTTTGATCGTCTTGTCGCGCAGCTTGTAGTCCTGCATCGCGGTCCGCATGAAGTGCTTCACCGGCGTGACCCAACGGATGGATTCCTCGACGAAGTTCGGCACCAAACTCATGTCGCCTTTCAGCTTCGCCATCTGCTCCGGGTTCTTCAAAAGCTGCAGCAACCCGCCAGCGGCCGTCGAACTCGTCGTGTCGTGCCCCGCGGTCGCAACGATGATGTAGTAGCTCATCGCCTCGCGCTCGCCGATCGGCTGCCCGTCGATCATCCCGTTCGCGATGACGCTGGAGACGTCGTCCTTCGGGTTCGCCCTACGGTCCGCCGTGATCGCCCCGAAATACTGAAAGAGCTTCATCGCGGTCTGCATGAGATCGACGGCTTGATCGCCCGTCGCGCCGAATGCACCGGTGTCCGCCTTATGCGCAGTCTCGGCCGCCACATCCGGATCGCCAGGCCCGAAGATTTCCTGCGTCATCTTCAGCATGAACCGCTCGTCTTCCGGCGGCACGCCCAAGAGCATCATGATGACGCGCAGCGGATACCAAAGCGCCACCTCCTTCACGAAGTCGCACTCGGACCCAAGCTCGGCCATCCGGTCGACATGATCCTTCGCGATCTGCGCGATCCGCCCCTCAAGTTTCTTCAGATTCGGCGGCATGAACCAGCTCTGCGTTAAGCCGCGCAGCTTCATGTGAATGGGATCGTCGAGATCGACCAGCGTGCGGAACAAATGCGTGTCGCCCGTCGTCGCCTTAATCCACTCCTCGCCCTGCACCGGCGACAGATACGTGCGCAGCCGGTTGACGAAGATCGGATGGTTCTTCTCGACCTCCAGAATGTCCGCATGCTTCGTCACCGACCA
>JBJXEH010000289.1:0-13014 GCA_046153995.1 Micropepsaceae bacterium | reverse complement strand
CTTCTTCACGCTTGCGGGGGTGGCCGCGACGCGGGTTTCGCCCGCGCGCCGTTCCTTCGGGATGCCGACCTTCATGAGACCTTGCGTTCGTTGGGGGCGTTAGAGACGTCGCCTGAGTACGTGGCGGCGCCGTTCAAGTGAAGAAGTAAGCGAGGCCGATGAGGACGAGCACGGTGACGATGATGCCCCACTTCGTGATCGCCCAGAACACCCCGTAAGTGTCGTTGTGGGCGCGCATGTCTTGGGTGCCCTTCTTGTAGTGCGTCGGCGGGTGCGGCATAGCGGATAGCCCTTTGGATTCGTTGACGGAATTGGATCGCGGCGGACTATAGCAATCGAAAAGCCCCGAGCAACCGCCGTTTTTGCCGCGGGGACCACGATAAGTGCGACCGGCCCAATGCCGTTAGGCGATCAGACTTTCAGTAGGATTGAAACGCCAAGCACGCCAAGCCGCTTGTGCCAACCAATTGGCACTTGCGTACCGTAAAACATCCGTCGGGCGCGAAGCGCCCAATTGGGCTTAAGCCAGCACTGCGGGCAGATTGATACACCAGCGGCTTGGCGTGCTTGGCGTTTCAATTTTCTTTTCTAAACGACAATTCGCCGGATTCCATTCTTGAATACCGGCACAGTGAAATTCAGCAAGAACCCCAGGCGGCAGCCCGAGAGCTTCAAATAGGTCATCAGTTGAGCTTGGTGGATCCGTTGGACTTGCTCGATTGCCTTGATCTCGACGATCACCAGAGACTCCACGATGAGATCAATGCGGTAGCCTGCTTCAAGCTGTACGGATTTGTAAGTGATCGGCATCGCGACTTGGCGGCGAACGGCCAGGCCCCGCTCCGCTAACTCGAATGCGAGGCACTCTTCATAGGCCGACTCAAGCAATCCTGGACCGAGCGCTTTGTGGACTTGAAAGCCCGCATCCACGATGGCGGCTGCAATTCGATCTTCCTCGGGTGTAGGTGAGTAGGTCATTTTCTCTCTCCTAATGTCTTTGCGGCTAACCAGATGCAGATTGAAACGCCAAGCACGCCAAGCCGCTTGTGCTTGCCCGCAATCCAAGCCCCGTCGCTGCGATCTTGATTGGCGCGAAGCGCCGCGATGAATGTGAAGGGCGCCGACGCCAAAATTAAGGCGAGGCGGCTTGGCGTGCTTGGCGTTTCAATCTTCTTCTAGACGCGCCGCGTCGGCTTTGAGTGGTTCCAGTCGGCGAGTAGTGCGCGGAGGGCTGCGACGAACGCGAGCGGTTGGTCCAGCATTACGTGGTGGCGGGCTTGGGGGATTTCGATCATGGGGGCGGCGCGGCCGAGTAGGTTGAACATGTATTCGCCGACTTCGTGGGGCATGAGGACCGACATCTCACCGCGCATGATCGCGATGCGGCACTTGGTTGCGCGCAAGCGTTCGGCCGTGTCGCCGATCGAGAAGCGGTGTGCCCAGAGTGCGGGATCGAACTTCCAGGTCCAGCCGCCGTCGACTTGTTTCAGCGAGCGGCGGGCGACGTAGTCGACGATGTAGTCGTTCTCGCACGGTTGTTCCGGTGCGAGGCGGAAGCGGGTGAGCGCTTCGGGCAGCGTTGCGTAGACACGATGCGGACGAAATTCGCGGTGCGGTGGACCGTGCGGGCGGCCGGGCGGGTGCACCGGCGAGTCCACGATGATCGTGCCTGCGAGTCTTGCGCCGTGGAGCGCACCGGTGAGCATCGTGATGAAGCCGCCGAAGGAGTGCGCGACGATGACGGGCGGTTCTTCGTGATCGAACATGCCGGTGGCTTGCATCACGGCGAGTTGTTCTTCGACGAAGAGTTCCATCGCGTAGTTGGGGCGGTGCGCTGAGTCCCCCATGCCGGAGAGATCGAGCGCGGCGACGTTGTAGTCGCCGCTTAGGAACGGGGCGATGAAGCTCCACCACTCCGCGTGCGCGGCGTTGCCGTGGACGAGCAGGAGGCCGGGCCGCGTGCGGTCGCCCCAGCGGAGGTAGCGGATGCGCGCACCGGCGGCCTCGACATGCGCGATCTCCGGTTTGACGGCGACGGCTTGTTCGAACCACGCGGGGCCGGGGACACGCTCGCCGTTGAAGCGGGCGAGCGGGCCGGTGTTTTGGTCGGTGGGCATCAGGCTTTGCGCTTCGGTGGGCGGACGCCCAGCGCCTTGAATATGCCGGTGGCGGTCATGATGGTGCGGTCGGCGCACCAGATGCGGCCGGTGACTGTGTAGATGTCGCTGTCTTGGCCCGCGACCTTGCCGGTGCCTTCGACCCAGTCGCCGATTTGGGCCGCGTCGACGAAGTCGGTCACCATGCGCACCGTCACCCAGTAGCGGTCCGCGCTCAGTGTGATCGCGTGACCCAGCGCCATGTCGGCGAAGGCCATCAGCATGCCGCCGTGGCAATTCTTCATGCCGTTTGTGTGCGCCTCGCTGACCAGGAAGGCGCGCGTATAGGTCTTGTCGGGGTTCACGCGTTCGTACATCGGGCCGATCTGGCGACCGAAGCCTTGGAACCAGTTCATCCGCGTGTAGCCCTCGGGGATTTCGGGGGCGAGTTCTTCGAGGAGGTCGTCGGTCATTGTCAGGTATCAGGTGTCAGGGATCAAAGGGGTAAGGGGACTTGGGCGGCTTCGAAGGCTGTCTTCTGGCGCTTGGCAACTGTGGCCAGCGAGAAGTTTTCTATTTCTTCGTTGAAGAGTTTGTAGAAGTTGAGTTCGGCAGCCAAGTGCAGGAAGACGCCGCCGAGGCCGATGGCGGCGCGGTCCATGAAGACGAATTCGCGCGGGGGTTTGACGGGGCCGAGTTGGCTTAAGCGCTTGTGCACTTCGAACGCTTCCTTGCGGCCGTAGGCTGAGGGTTCGATGCCGTCGGCGACGGTGCGCGTGCGGTTGTCGAGCAGCGGCGCGTAGATGAAACGGGCCCAGATGTTGAGCGTTTCGATGACTTCTTTCTTGAGGCCCGCAAAGCCCCAGGTTTCGTAGGCGTGTACCGCGAGGTCGGGTTTGTTTTGTTCGAGCGCGCGGTAGAGGTCGATCACGCCGCCGACGAATTTCGGTTTGAAGGTGCGGATGCAGCCATAGTCGAGCAGGTTCAGATCCAAGTTCTCGCGGATTGTGTAGTTCCCGAGGTGCGGGTCGCCGTGGATCGCGCCGTAGTGGCTGAACGGATGCCACCACGCGCGGAACAGCGAGAGCGCGATGGTGTTGCGCTCCGTCAGTTTGTGCTTCTTGAAGTCGAGGATCGGCCGGCCCTCTTGCCAGCTCATGGTGAGCAGGCGGCCGGTCGAAAGTTCCGTCACGATTTCGGGGACATGGATCGTGCCAATGTCTTTCAGCATCGCGCGGTAGAGGTTCATGTGCGCGGCTTCGCGTTTGTAGTCGAGTTCTTCGCGCAGCCTGGCGCCCACTTCCTCGGCGATATCCGACGGGTCGATCGCGCGGTCCATGCGGCGGTAGAGCGCGAAGATGAGGCGCAGCTGCGCGAGGTCGGCTTCGACGGCGGAGGCCATGTCGGGGTATTGGAGTTTGCAGGCGAGCTTTTTGCCGTTCTTGGCGGTCGCGCGGTGGACTTGGCCGAGCGAGGCGGCGGCGGCGGCTTCGCGTTCGAAGTCTTTGAACTTTTGCTCCCATGTGGGACCAAGTTCGGCTTGCATCCGGCGGCGGACGAACGGCCAGCCCATCGGCGGGGCTTGGGTTTGCAGCGTCGCCAGTTCGGCGGCGAAGTCGGCGGGGACGGCATCGGGGACAGTCGCCAGCATTTGGGCGACCTTCATGAGCGGGCCTTTGAGGTTGCCGAGCGCCGCCTTCAGGTCGCTTGCCTCGGTCTTGCTGTTGCGCTCGAGGCCCAGCATCCGGGCGCCGGCCATGCGGGCTGCTGCGCCGCCCATCGTGGTTGTCACGTCGGCGTAGCGCTTCAGGCGGCGGCCGAGCGTGTTCTTTTCGTCGGTCATTGAGGGCCTGTCTCGCATGCCAGGCGGGCTTCGTCGAAGGTGCTTGCCGCCGCATCGAAACGGGCTTGGGCGGTGGCGCAGGGGCACGTCGTCTTGCCGAAGATGGGGGCCACTTCGACCCCGTCCAGGGCAGCTTGGCCCTTGGTGGCCAGGGCGGTCGCTTTGTCCCAGTTGCGGCTCGTGCGGACGGCGATCTTCGCCTGGAGCTGGTATTCGCGGGCGAGGCACGCGCGCCAGGTGTCGCCGGTGATTTGCTCTTTGAGGAAGGGGCCGACTTCGAGGGTTCCGCAGGCGGCTAAACCGCCGAAAAACAGCCCAAAACAGCAACGGCGTACAAGATCCCCCAGATCTTGCACGCCGCGCTTCACCCCCTCGATGCGTTTTCCGGTATCCCCATTCGCTCGCTCACTTAGCAGAGCAACCCCCGCGAGCCGGACATCAGAAAAGCGAGTGAAACTTTTCATTAAGCCCTGCCACTTGCAAGACGTTGTGGCCCATCCGCTTCTGATTCGAGACGCAGTGTAGCGCTGGCACAACAGGGGGGCGAACGGCGCCCCAGATTTGGCGAAATCGACCCAAGCTGAGACACCTTAAACCGCACCTTTACCCCGCGTGAGCCATGGTGGGTCCCACAATAAACCAAAAAATGGTGGGACCTGAGTTATGGCGCATACGACGCTTATTGTTGACGACGATCCGACGCAACGCCGCCTTATGCAGGCGCAGGCGGAACGCTGCGGGTTTCAGGTTCTGCTGGCGTCGGGCGGCCAAGAGGCGCTGGACGTTCTGCATGGGCCGAAGGGCGCCAATGTGAGCCTGGTTCTGCTCGATCTGGTGATGCCGGGGATGGACGGGCTTGGCGTGCTGCAGGCGTTGCGGCCGACGCACCCTTCCCTTCCGGTGATCGTGCTGACGGCGCAGGGCGGGATCGACACCGCTGTCGGCGCGATGCGGGCCGGGGCCGACGACTTCCTGGTCAAGCCGGCCTCGCCCGAACGCCTTCAAGTTTCGATGCAGAATGCGTTGAAGCTGAAGGCGCTGACGGGCGAAGTGCAGCGTTTGAAGAAGGTCAACGACGGTCGCCTCAGCTTCGGCGATCTGATCGCCGAGAGCCCGTCGATGCGCGTCGTTCTGCGCATGGCGGAGCGTGCGGCGCAGTCGAATATTCCGATCCTGATCGAGGGCGAAAGTGGCGTCGGCAAAGAGGTCGTCGCGCGCGCTATTCAGGGCGGCTCCGACCGCTCCGGCAAGCCGTTCGTTGCGGTGAACTGCGGCGCTATTCCCGACACGCTGATCGAGAGCATTTTGTTCGGGCACGAGAAGGGCTCGTTCACGGGTGCAAACGACAAGCATATGGGCAAATTCCAAGAGGCGAGCGGCGGTACGCTGTTCCTCGACGAAATCGGCGAACTGCGGCTCGACATGCAGGTGAAGCTGCTGCGCGCGATTCAAGAGGGCGAGGTTGACCCTGTCGGCGCGAAGCGGCCGGTGAAGGTGGATATCCGCCTGATCTCCGCCACCAACCGCAACCTTCAGCAGCAGGTCGCAGAGGGCAAGTTCCGCGAGGATTTGTTCTACCGCTTGAACGTGTTCCCGATCGCGCTGCCGCCGTTGCGCGATCGTCGCGAGGATATTCCGGGGCTGGTGGCCCACTTCATCCGCCGCTTTGCGATCGAAGAAAACAAGAAGCTGGTCGGCATCGAGCCGGCGGCGCTTGAGATGCTTTCGAGCTTCAACTGGCCGGGCAACATCCGCCAGCTTGAGAACACCGTGTTCCGCGCGGTCGTTCTGTGCGATGGCAATTGCCTCAGCGCGGGCGATTTTCCGCAAGTCGCGAGCCAGCTCGGCATTGCCGTTCGTTCGACGCATTTCGACGACGACCCGGCCGAAGCCGCGCCGCGCTATGTGCCGATTGCTGCCCCGCCGCATGCGCCGGCTCTGGAAGCCGGTGCGGGCAACCACGAAGGTTTGAATGTCGTCGGCGTGGACGGGCATTTGCGGAAACTGGAAGAAATCGAGTTCGAACTCATCCGCTTTGCGATCGAAAAATACGAAGGCCACATGTCGGAAGTGGCACGCCGCCTCGGCATCGGCCGCTCGACGCTTTATCGCAAATTGCGCGAGATGGGCATCGACGAACCGCGCGCGGGTGCCGCTTAGGCGCGCAACTCCGCCATTTGAAATGGGAGATGTGGGAGATAGTTTCATTCTCTCACTTCTCTCAGTTGCTTCAAGACGTGTGCGACCGCCGCGCGCGGGCCTTCTTCCAAGTCGGCGAGCGCGATGCGGCCCGTCCTAACCAGGCGCACGAGTTCGGCCTCCAGATCGAGTTCGCGGAACGTGGCGGCGTTCGCCAGATAACTGTCGCGATATTTGGCCGGCGAAACGGCTTTCAACCGTGCGAGCAAGAGAGCGTCGGAAAAGCGCCGGCGGGTGCCGACTTGCCGGCCTTGGTAGAAGACCGGTTCTTCGACACCGACGCGGCCGCGCCGGTCGGCCTCCTCAGCCAGGATATCGACGGCCATTTCTTGCGCCAACGCCCAGGTCCGGCCAAATTCCGGATCGGCGTGGCGCCAGCGATAAACGCTGGCCGGCGTATAGCCGGCCGCTTCAGCAGCACGGCCGACGGCGTAACCGTGGGCGAGGCCTTGGAAGAAGAGATCGTCACGTTCTGGGGTGCGGGCGGTGAGGTTTGACATGCGGCGCACTATACATCTTCTTCACTTATATTGCGAAAAGTATGCGGCGTGCGAACGTGTGCAACCTGGTCGCAGGCATCCTGTCGCAGCGGTTCTGGACGGCGACCAACGCGCGCGAATCCTGGCGTTGAAGCAGTAAACCTGGGACCGTCGGCATCCTTGCCGGCTCTTTCTTTTGCTCAACACTTAAGGCGAGCCGGTCCAGGGAAGTCCGCTTTGTTCGCGCCTAGTAGACGTCGCCATTGCGCAAGCGGTCGATCTGATCGTTCGTCAGAACTCCGCCACGACTCTTGAAGGGAACGAAGCCGCCGACGCCCGGTCGCGCCGTCGTGCCGTCCGTTTTGGATGGATACATCAGAGCCTGTCTCACGAGGTCCGACAGGACCTCCCCCACGGTTCTGTCCGTCTGCTGCGCGAGGGCCTTGGCCGCCTTAAGGACGTCGTCGTCGATGTCGAGTGTGGTGCGCATGACCGCCTCCTTGGGACCGCACTAGACGCATCTGATGAATTCGCATCAAGTGCAGTGGCCGTTCATCCACACTTGTTCAACCAAAGCCATGATCCCTCTCATGTCTCGAAAGACCGTCACGCTCGATCCCGATGTGGAGCTGTTGTTACGCGACGCGATGCAACGGCGGCGGCAGAGCTTCAAAGAGGCGCTGAACCAAGCGGTGCGTAACGGCCCACGGCAGTCAATGCGGCTGTCTGCTGTTGTTCATGCCAGGTTCAGCCGGGTGCCGTTGTGCTAGGAATGATCGCTTGAGAACGGTGCTTGGGGCATTGCGAGTGGGCCTCTTGGCTTTTGGAGATGTGGTGACATGACGAAGATATTGGTTTCGGCGCTTGCGGCCGGGGCTCTGGCTTTCGGCGCGGCGAGCCCGGCCTTCGCGACGGGCAAGATCTACGGCAATTACGGCCAAGGGTCTCCGCCGCAGAATTACGGAGCGCCTGCGTATGGCCAGCCCTATCGCGCGGGGCCGCCGGCTTATGCTTATCGCGACGACCGCGACTGTTCCGGCGAGAGTGTTGCGGGGACACTGATCGGCGGCGTGCTGGGCGGCGTGATCGGCAGTAATCTTGGGCGTGGGCACGGTCATCACGGCTGGTACGGCCATCGCCACAGCAATCGCGGACCGGCAACGGTCGCCGGTGTGCTGCTCGGCAGCTTTGCAGGCAATGCGATCGCCAGCAGCGCCTGCAACAACCGCGGCGGATATGCACCGTCGCCGTACGGCTATGCGCCGCAGTATGCGGGGCCGCAGTATGACGATGCGTATGGCCCGGATGAGGACTACGGCTACGACGACGAGAGCTACGATCCGGACGCGCCTTACGACGGGCGCTAGAACATTCTTCTGCGCCGGGCCGTGGATATTCGCATTCGGATTGAACATCTCGAAGACCGGCGCGCGATCTTCGAGCTGACCAAGCGCGCGTTCGCGCCGATGCCCTTTGCGGACGGCGACGAGCAGGAATTGATCGATAAGCTGCGCGATGCGGGGGCGCTTAGTCTGTCTGCCGTTGCCGAACTCGACGATGCCATTGCCGGGCACGTCGCGCTGTCGCCTGCGGCGCATGAGAGTGGCGAAATGGGTTGGTACACGCTGGGGCCGATCTCGGCTGAGCCGGCGTTGCAGCGTAAAGGCATCGGACGCGCGTTGATCGCGTTCGCGCAGGAGTGGATGAGCCAGTGCGGTGCGCGCGGGTGCATTCTCACCGGCAACCCGGCCTACTATTCGCGGTTTGGTTTTGAACCGGCGCCAGGCAACGCGCCTGCCGATGCTCCGCCCGAATTTTTCATGGTGTGGCTGTTGAAGGGTGCGGTGCCGAGCGGACGGTTCCGGTTTCATCCGGTGTTCGGTGCCTGAGCTTAAGCGAGCGGTAGGCCGTCGATTTCTAGTTGCTTCTTCTTGCGCTTCGGCCTGGCCCATACCACGCCAGGGTAGCCTTTCAGCGGACCTAAGCTTTCGCCGAGGTAGGTCCATTCTTGCAGCTCTTCGATGGCGATGTGGTAGAGCGGTTCGCGCCCCGTTCGGCCTTGGAACAAGGCGCGGGGGATGTTGATCATCTTGGGCGAATGCGCGCGCTCATACATTAAGGGCGTGCCGCAGCGTTTGCAGAAGCTGCGTGTGCGGCCCGCGTCTTTGTCTTCGTAGCGGGCGATGTTCGCTTCGCCCTTGCCCACGCGAAACTTGCTCTTCCAGACACCCACGTAGGTTGCGTAAGCGGCGCCGTGGGCGCGCCGGCTTTGCGCCGAGTGATCGTGCCAGGCCCAGAATACGGGGACGGCGACCTCTAGCTCCACCGCACCGCACAAACAGCGGACCGGCACATGCGGCAGTGATGCGTTCCGGGCACGCGCGGTCTTCTTTGCGTCGTTCACCTTGAGCCTCAAGCGTTCGCGTGAAGGCTTGATGTTGCCCGTATTGGGTCGCCTTCGCTAGGTTCCCGCGCGGGGCACGCAGGGGGACCATCGATATGGCTGAGACAGAAACCACGCATGTGCGGGGGAGCGAGTTGACGCTCGCCTCGCTGGTCGCGGCCGTTCTGGTTTCGGCGGTGATGGGGCTTGCGTACCCCTACATGGTCTTGAAGCTGGGGTTCGGGCCGAACGTTTCGATCGTGTCGGCGTTTTTCGGGTTCGTGGTGCTGAGCGCGTTCGTGTTCCTGGGCGGTAGTTACGACCGCTGGCAGAACAACATCGTGCAGACGGCGGGCACGTCGGCGGCGGCGACGGCGTTCATGTGCATCGTACTGGCGTCGTTCGACATGTTGCGCGAGTCGAAGCTTGTGACGTTTGCTTTGGCGCCGACGCAGACGCAGGTGTTCATTTGGCTGACCACCGCGTCGGTGCTCGGCGTGTTGCTGGCCGTGCCGATGCGGCGGCACTTTGTTGTCGACGAGAAGCTTCCGTTTCCGGACGGGATGGCGGCGGCGGAGACGCTGAAGGTGCTCGATCCGCCGCGCGATGCGGCTAAGACCGATCTCATCTATGTGCAAGCGCGGCGTGCCGCGGTGTTGCTCGGCATCGGGCTTCTGGCGTCGGCCGGGCTGATGCTGTTTCGCGAAGACGCGCAGATCTTCAAGTACATTCCCGAAGGGTGGACGCCGGGCGATCTCGTTTGGGGTGCCACGGGTGCCTCGTTCGTCGTCGCCGCGATGGGCGTCGGCGTGTCGTACAGCCTGCTCTCGATCGGCAGCGGAATGATCATAGGCTTGCGCATCAGTTTGTGGCTGATGGTGGGGGTTGCGCTCGGCTTTTTGGCGGCACCCTATTTGCTGACGCAGCAAGGCATCTTGCCCGATACGCCCACGCGCACGCAGGTGTTGTTCTGGGTGATGTGGCCCGCGATCGGGATGATCGTCGCTGCCGGTATGACGATCTTGGCGTTGCGCTGGCGGCTTTTGCGCGAGGCTTTTCGCGCGCTCGGCACGGCGGGCACATCCGGTGACGAGTTTCCGATCGGCATTGTCATCGTCGGCAGTGCGATCTTGATGATCGTGCTTTGCTATTTGCAGGAGGCGTATTTCGGGTTGCCGGTTTGGATGAGTGCGGTTGCGATCGTCATCTCGATCCCGCTCATGCTGGTGGGCTTGCGTGCGCTGGGTGAGACGAATTGGGGGCCGATCAGCGCGCTCTCGAACATGATGCAGGGCCTGTTCGCGGCGATTGCGCCGGGCAACGTTAATGCGAACATTTTGGGCAACGCGACGACGGGGACGATCGCCTCCACGTCGGAAGGCCTGATGCAGGACTACAAGGCCGGGCACATCATCGGCTCGACCCCGCGGGCGATGACGATTGCGCAGTTGATCGGTGCGCCGATCGGGGCGGCGGCGCTGGCGTGGATCTATCCGCAGCTTGTGGCGACTTATGGGATTGTGGGTGAGAACGCGGGGCTCGCGGCACCGTCGGCGCGGCGCGCGGCGGGGTTTGCGGAGATCTTGAGCGCGGGGGTTAGCGCATTGCCGCCGTTTGCGCTTGAAGCGATGGCGATTGCGATTGTGCTCGGCATCGTGCTGGCGCTTGCCGAGAACACGCGCTGGCGCGAGTTGGTACCGTCGCCGACGGGGTTGGGCCTCGGGCTGCTGTTGCCGTTTGCGGCGGTGGCCACGATTTTTGTGGGCGCGGTGATCGGCGCGATCTGGTGGACGATCGCGCCGCGGTCGGCTGGCGTTTATGCGATCCCGATTGCGTCCGGGTTTATCGCGGGTGAAGCGCTGATCGCGGTGCTGGTGCCGCTGCTTTTGTGGTTGGGGCTTGGCGCTACCTGATCGCGATCGGGTTGATCACGGCTTGGACCGAGCCTTGCAAGCGGGGCTGGCCGAGTACGAACAGAAACTCCGTCGCGCCGTCGGCGGCGAGGGCGGCCGTGTTCATGCTTTCGAGAATGTAGACGCCGTTCTTCGCGAGCAGGATTTGGTGCACGGGGAAGGCTTCGGTCTTCACCTCGAAAGGCACCGCTTCGACGCCCCATGAGTCCGCACCAACGGCGACGACGCCGCGGGCGGCGAGCAGCGCTGCACCTTCTTTGCCGACGCCGGGCTCGCCGGCCATGAACTTTTTCTTGTCGGTTGTGGCGAGCGATTGCCAGCCGGTGTGGAAGATGACGACGTCGCCTTTGCCGATCGTGACGCCGGCCGCTTTCTCCGCCGCTTCGATCTCGGCTTTGTTGAAGGCGCGGCCCGCGGGCACGATTTTGGTTTTGAGCAGCTTTGCCATGTCGAGCAGCACACCGCGCGTCGCGATGGGGGGCACGTTCTCGGTGCCGAGTTTCTTCAAGCCGTCGGCGGCGACGAAGTCTTTCGCGTGGTTGCCGTTGTAGTAGCGGTGGCCGATGCCGACGTGGCCGAGGCCGTCGAGCTGCGAGCCGATGCCGACATAGGACATGAGGATGTCATCGTTGGCGGTCGCTTGGTTCGAGCCCAGAAAGGGGCCTGTCCCGTCGTTCGATTGCGTGACGACGATCTGATACGTGCGCGGCGGATAGGCGGGCGTGTCGCGGCCGGTGATCACACCGAGCGCGTAGACCTTGCCGAGTTTCACGAGTTTGGCCGCGGCGGCGGTCGCTGCCGGCGAGAGGTTGTTCGCAGCGCCCACGGTATCGTTCGCGCCGTACTTGGAGGGGTACCAATTGTCGGCGGCGAAGGCGGCGCTCGCGATCAGTGTTGCGGCGACGGCAGCGATTGCGGCTTTCATGGTGTCTCTCCCGTTTGTTTGGGAGAGCGTAGTGGGTCCCGGTTCAGCCGATCAATAGCGCCCTGGTCAGCTCGCCATGCCTAGCGCGGACATATAGAGGTCGAGAAGGGCGTCTTGTTCTTCGCGCTGGCTCGAGTCCAGCTTGCGCAGGCGAACGACTTGGCGCACGATTTTGGTGTCGAAGCCGTGGCCCTTGGCCTCCGCGTAAACTTCGCGGATGTCGCCCGAGAGCGCGGTCTTTTCCTCTTCGAGGCGTTCCACGCGCTCGACCAACGACTTCAGCTGATCCTTGGCGAAATTGGTTTTGGCCATGCGTGCACCCCAACTTGAAACGGTCGATTTCGGGCGCGAACCCTAGTTTGCGCGGGCCTCGCGAATCAATCGGCCGGGCGCACGAAAGCTGTGGGATTCGAAGCTGTGGAAATCTCACTTAGCCGTGGTTTTTGTGGGCTTTTTCGAAGCCGGCTTTCTGGTCTGCGCTCGCTTCCTTCTGGTAGCGGGCTTTCCATTCGGCCTGCGGCATGCCGTACACGCGGGCGCGGGCGTCGTCTTTTGCGATCTCGATCCCGCGTTCGGCGGCAGCGTCCTTGAACCAGTCGCCGAGGCAGTTGCGGCAGAAGCTGGCGAGGTTCATCAGGTCGATGTTCTGTACGTCGGTGCGCGTTTGCAGATGCGCGACGAGGCGGCGGAAGACGGCGGCTTCGATTTCGGTTTTGGTGGCGTCGTTCATCGGGCCTCCTTGGGAGTGATGTAGGCGCGCGAGGCTTTCGCGCAAGATGGGCGTGAGGCGCCCCGCCCAGTGCGCGGCACCAGCTGCGGTTTCGATCAGGTCTTGGCGGATTTCGATCAGCACGTGGGCGAAGCCGTGCACGAGCGCGTGTTGCTCCATGCAGTCGCCTTCGAGTTCACCGGAGTAGGGCTGGTTGTCGCCGACGGTGAGGTCGCTTTCGCGGCGCAGCGCTTCGAGCAACGGTAGCGCGAGACGGCCGTCTTTGCGGTTCCACAAGACACCCACTTGCCACGGCCGCTTCTTGCCGCGCCATTCGGGCGTGAACGAGTGGATCGAGATGATCACCGGCGTGATGTTTTGCGCGCGGGCGCGGGCGATCTCGGCTTCGATGGCGTCGTGATACGGGCGGTAGAAGTGGCGCGTGCGGTTGGCCACTTCGGCGTGAT
>JBJXEH010000288.1:0-4334 GCA_046153995.1 Micropepsaceae bacterium | reverse complement strand
AATACCCGCGAACGCCTAGTGCAACGCCAGACCCGCCCGCTAGCGGCGTTCGTCCGCGTTCTCACCCCGAAACATCCACCCCCGCGCTGGTGAGGAGCGCGCCGCGGAGGGTGGCGTCGTTCTTCAGGCGTTGGCGCAACTGGCCGACTGTCGCGTGCGCGTCGATCGTGTCGGTGGAGTTGAGCGCCATCACCTGTGTGTTCACCGTCTCGACCGCGGTGGGCGAGCGATCGCGAATTTTGGCCGCGTCGCCGGCGTCGCCAAGCGCGAGTGTGCGCATCAGCGCGCCGACTTCCATCTCGACCTGCGACACGGCGAGCGCCAGCCGCGCGCGTTCCGCATCTTGCGCGGCGGTCGCCGCCTCCGCCGTGGCGTTGGCGGCGGCGGTGCGCGAGTCCGCGGCCTGCTTTTCCTGAACCGACGCAGCCGCCTGCTGTTGCGCCGCGACGCCGGAGGCTTGGCTCGCCGCGCCCTTGAGACGCGCCTCGCTTAAATTCGCAGCCGCTTGCATTTGCCCGCGCACCGCCTGGCCGATCTCCGCCCGCTCCGCCAGATAGTCGGCCGCAGCACCCGTCGCGATCATCTGCGCCGTGCCGAAGCCGACGTCGGGCGCGCCGCCGTTCTCCGCCATGCGCGTCGTCGGCACGTTGTAGCCGGTCGACACCATCGCAAGCGCCGAGGGGAAGCGGTCGCCCCCCTTCGGATTGTCCGGGTCGGTCTCGCTCTGCACCGGAAAATACGTCATCTCGCGCCGCTGATAGCCGAAATGCAGCTGCGGCCAATTCTGCGTCGTGACGCCGGATTCCACGCGCAAGCCCCAATCGGTCTGTGTTCCCACAACCGCCAGGCGCCGCTCGCCCGAACAGCCCAGATTGGCCTCGCACATCGCCTTGTCGCGCACGCGCGTCCATTGCGAGGCGATCGCGCTGATGCACTCGCTCTTCTGCGGCTCGGCCTCGATGCTGCAAATCTGATCCTGAAGCTCTTTCAAGCTCAGGTTCTTCTTGCCCGCGAGGTACATCGCCGCCGATCCGGTCGCCAGCGTCTGATTGACCTCCGGCGCAAACACGCTGCCGCCCGCGACAAACCCCGCGATCACTGGCGGCACCGCGCCCGTCTCCGTGTAGGTCGGCGCCACATAGCGCTCCCGCCGCTTGTAGCCGACTTGCACGCGTGCGTCCTTCGGTTCTGCGCCGATGGAAATGCCGCCCGCCGTCTCGACGAAGATTGCGTTCGGATCCGCGCACCCCGCCACAAGACCCGCGCCCAAAAGCACAACCGCGATCTTCGCTTTCATAATGTCCCCGCTTTCTATCCGTTAATGGAGCCGCGCAAGAGGTCCCGCACGCTCGCTTGCGCCGGCTCGACGTTGAGCGCCGCCGGTAGGGCGGGCCAAGCGATCAGCGCATTCTCATTCGTCACTTCAAGCAACGTTTGCCGGTGATAGCCGACGCCAACATGCCGGTCGCGCGCTCCCACGCCGATGGAAACGCCCGCAACGGCAATATCGAACAGTTCGCCCGCACGCCCGGGTGCCGCGGCCGGCAGCGAACACCAGCGAAAGCCGAAGCCTACCTCTGCTGCGCACGCGTCGTCCGCCGCAGGGCTGCTCGTCGCGCCATCCGGTTTGGCCGCCCACTGGTTGCGCAAATCGGCGACGGTCAGCTGAACCTCACCCACCGCGACAGACGTGCCGCGAAACGCATCGTCGACCCACACGCCGTAGAATTGAAAACGATGCACGTCGCCGGCAGCCGCTTCGGCGCCGGACGCTTCGTGCGCCACCGCGAACACGCCGACAACTTGCCGCCCGCCATCATCGTCTTCGAAACTGAAGGCGCACCCGCTAAGCGCAAACGTAAGCAGCGGCGCGGCGCCGAAAAGCGCACGCCTCCGCTTGAGTTCGTCCCTCTCGCTCCGCGAATCCCCAGCCATACGGCGAACCTGCGCTTGGGCCCCCGCAACGGCAATTCCAGACGCCGCGGTCCATGACACTCCTTGCACGCACTGTTGCCGCCCGGCGCGCTTTAACCTTTTGTTAAGATTCTAGAATTGCGATTCGGCGTAGGAACGCTCCGCGCATTTGAGCGTTGTGATGAGTCCCACCCTGAAACCAAAGGACTCACCATGCAACTCAAACAAATCGCTCTAGCGGGCGTCGCGGCTGCGGCGCTGGCTGCCGGCGCATCGGTTGCCCAGGCCGCCACAACCGCCGAGGAAGACGCTGTAACCCGCCAGCTCAATCTCGATCAGCTCGACAAAGGCGACGACGGCGCCGGCACGATGACTACCATGCCGGCGGCGCCCGCGCCGGACGGCCAAGGCGGTCCCGAACTCGAAGGTCCGCCCATGCCGGACGACGGCATGGACGAAGATCCTGCGATGGACGACGACGCTCCGTCGGATGAGCAAATGCCGTCCGACGACATGCCCATGCCGCAGCCAAAACCTTAGTAAAGCAAAACCCTCCGTCGCAGTCGCGGCGGAGGCTACCCGCCTAACGTCCGCGCGCCCGCCGCGACCGGTTGATCGCCTCGTCGAGCGCGGAAAGAAATCGCGACCGGTCACCGGCGGCGAACGGCTTCGGTCCGCCCGTTATCTCACCCGTCGAGCGCAAGTGTTCCATCAACCCGCGCTGCGCCATCGCGGCGCCGATGGAGGCGGTCGTGAACGCGCGGCCAGTCGGCCCGATCGCTTCCGCGCCCGCCTGCAGGGCGCGATGCGCCAGCGGGATGTCCGCCGTGACCACAATGTCAACGCGCGCCGCCCGCTCGACGATCCAATCGTCGGCGGCGTCCGGTCCCTCGGCCACGACGACCATCTCAAGCAACGAGTCGGCCGGCACGCGCACCCCACCGTTCGACACGACATAGACCTTCATCTGATACCGCCGCGCGACGCGATACACCTCTTCCTTCACCGGGCAGGCGTCGGCATCGACGAAAATCTCGATCGGTTTGGCCTCGGCGGACGTCACAGACTCAACCCTGCAGCCCGCCGACGTCGCAGCCGCGCGCTTCAAGGATATCGCGCATCTCCCAATAGGCGCGCGGCGTGCGAGTGAGCGGGATGCGCGGGTGCAGGTGGTGGACGATGTGATACTGCATCCCCATCGAGCCGATGTTACCGTAGAACGAGCGGAACGAACGCGTGTCGCGATAGCGCCCGGTTTCCTTCCCCGGATGATGCGGCGCCCAGCTGAGATAGAAGCGGATGTAGACGAGCGCAATGTGCCTGGGTAGCCACCACAGCAGCGCGGCTTCGAGCGCATAACCGCTCCACGCCAGCGTGAACAGAATGCCGTAGTACACAAGCTGATAGACAACGCCGTCGAGCTGCACGTCAGCGCGTCCGATCCGCTGCAACGCGACGCCGTACGCGTTGAAGCCGCCGGGCGCGCGGGGCTGATTGTTCTTGATCGTACCCCAAATCGAGGCGAGAGGACCGCTGGCGGTGGAAGAGTAGTCCGGGTCGAGCTCCGGGTGGTTCGCGTGCTTGTGATGCTCCAAATGCGTGAGCCGCGCGACGCGGTAGGGCAGCACAAGCGGTATCGTCGACATATGCCCGACGAGTTCGTTCAGCCAGCGCAACGTGGCGCCGGGCTTGGCGATGATGTCGTGTTGCGCCTCATGCGACGGCAAGTACGAAAGCATGATGTTCAAGGTCGCAATCGGGAACGCGGCCCAAAGCGGCAACGCTCCTGAGAACACCAGCGGCCAGAGCGAAAGCCAAACGGCGAAATTCGCGAACGCCCAAATGACGGCGAGCCAAGGAAACTTGTCGATGTGGTGGGCCGCAATCTCCCGCTCGCGGCGGATCAACTCTGCCTCAGGCAATGCGCGCAGATCGGCGGCGGTCATAGCCAGCGTCCCCTGATTTGCGCGTAGCCGCCCCACACGGCACCGAGTATCAGCCCCGCGATGAGCGGCGTGGCGCCGAACGGCAAGTGCCACCCCGCGCGCTCAAGAATCTGCGCCGTCAGCGGCGCGATGAAGCCGATCCCGAAGAGTAAGGGGCCGAAGTAGAAGATGGTTTTGATAGCGGCAATCACAGGTTCACCCGGCAGGTAGTCTGCGAATTGTATCAGCCTTGACATGACCAGAAGCAAGTCAAGTTCAGCGACCCCGCCACTGCGGCTGGCCGCCCGAAGTGTGACGCTTGTCCATTGAGCCTGCCGGCCGCAGATGCCACGTGATCCGGAGCGGGTGCAACCGCCCCGGGAGGAAGCAGTTCATGAAACGTATTCTTCTAGCATCGGCCGTCTTCGCCGCGATGAGCGCGACGGCGAGCGCCGGTATCGACCTTGTCGCCGATTTCGACGCCAACACCGGCAC
>JBJXEH010000287.1:0-28498 GCA_046153995.1 Micropepsaceae bacterium | reverse complement strand
TCGTCTCCGACCATGCCGATTGGGACGAGCTCACACAAACCGTAAAAGAGATCGCGCCCGCCGAACTCTGGGTCACGCACGGCGAGGAGGAAGCCCTGGTCCACTGGTCGAAACAGAACGGCATCCCCGCCCGCCCGCTCGCGATCAAAGGCTACGGCGACGAAGAAGACGATGAAGCCGCACCGGCGGAGAGCCAATGAACCGCTTCGCCGGACTGCTCGACCGCCTCGCCTATCAGCCGCAACGAAACCTGAAGCTGCGCCTACTCACAGATTACTTCCGCACGACGCCCGACCCCGACCGGGGCTATGCGCTGGCCGCGATCACCGCATCGCTCAAATTCGCGAACGCCAAACCCGCGCTCGTCCGCGGCCTCGTCGATGCGCGCGTAGACCCCACATTGTTCGCGCTCTCCTACGACTATGTCGGCGACCTGGCGGAGACGATCGCGCTCATCTGGCCCGCGCGCCACGGCGCGAACACGAGCCCCAATCTAAGTGAAATCGTGGAAACGCTGGCGTCCCTAGGCAAGAGCGAGCTGCCGCGCAAAGTCGAGGGCTGGCTCGACGCACTGGACGCAAACGGACGCTGGGCACTGATCAAACTCATCACCGGCGCACTACGCATCGGCGTCTCGGCACGGCTCGCCAAGACCGCTGTCGCAGACCTGAAGGGCATCGACCCGAACGAAATCGAAGAACTCTGGCCCGCGCTCACGCCACCGTATGCCGATCTCTTCGCTTGGCTTGACGGCGACGCGGAAAAACCGTCGGCCAAAGCCTGCGCGATCTTTCGCCCGGTGATGCTGGCGCACGCGATCGAAGATGCCGACCTCGCCAACCTCGCACCGCAAGACTTCGCCGCCGAATGGAAATGGGACGGCATCCGCGTGCAGGCCGTCAACGAAGGCGGTGCAAAGCGACTCTATTCGCGCACCGGCGAAGACATCGGCGGCGCCTTCCCGGATGTGCTCGACGCACTCGACACTGAGGCCGTGATCGACGGCGAACTCCTGATCATCCGCGACGGCGAAGCAATGACGTTCAACGATCTGCAACAACGCCTAAACCGCAAGGTCGTCAGCGCAAAGCAGATGGCCGCACTGCCCGCAGGCGTCCGCGCCTACGATTGCCTGATGTTGGAAGGCGAAGACCTTCGCCCGCTGCCATTCCTAGAGCGCCGCGCACGCCTCGAACGTGTGATCGCAGCCCACCGGCGCGGCCGCATCGACATCTCGCCGCTGGTCCCGTTCAAGACATGGGACGCACTTGCAACCCTACGCGCCGCACCGCCCTCGCCCGCCATCGAAGGCGTGATGCTGAAACGCAAAGACAGCGCCTATCTCCCCGGCCGCGCAAAAGGCCCGTGGTGGAAATGGAAGCGAGACCCGCACCTCGTCGACGCCGTCCTGATGTACGCGCAGCGCGGCCACGGCAAACGCTCGTCGTTCTATTCCGACTACACGTTCGGCGTTTGGAAGGGCGAAGAACTGGTACCGGTCGGCAAAGCCTATTTCGGCTTCACAGACGACGAACTGAAGGAGATCGACCGCTTCGTGCGCAACAACACGCTCAACAAGTTCGGCCCCGTGCGCGAAGTCACTCACACGAAGGAAACCGGACTCGTTCTCGAAGTCGCCTTCGAAGGCCTGCAACGCTCACTCCGCCACAAATCCGGCGTCGCGATGCGCTTCCCCCGCATCAGCCGCCTACGCTGGGACAAACCCCCAGGAGAAGCCGACACGATCGAAACCCTCGAACGCATACTGCCGGAGAAGTAAATGAAACGCCAAGCACGCCAAGCCGCCGATGTTTCCCTCCGTCGCTTGTGCGGCACGAAAACTGAAGTTTGTTTCGCACGAAGAAACGAAGAAACGAAAGAGCGCCAGCCAAGCAGCGCTAGCCGAAGGCGCAAGCGAACCCTGGATCGGCGCTTCGCGCCAGAAGAACAAACGCTTCGTTGCCTCGTTGCTTCGTGTGATAAAACTTCAGCCTTCGTCATCGCACAAGGCACCAGAGAGATACACAAGCGGCTTGGCGTGCTTGGCGTTTCAATCTCTAAAAGCATAGTCTCACCCCCATGCCCCTGATCCGCGTTTACATTGCCCAATCGCTCGACGGTTACATCGCCCGCACCGACGGCGGCATCGACTGGCTGAGGCCGTTCGACGATGTCGACTACGGCTACAGCGCGTTCACGCGCGAGATCGGCACCGTCGTTATGGGCCGCGCGAGTTACGAGCTCGCCCGCTCCTTCGGCGAGTGGCCCTACGCGGACATGCGCAGCCTCGTCATCACCTCGCGCCCACTCGACGACGCCCCGCCGACCGTTGCCCGCGTCGGCGCCGACATCCCCCGCCTAGCCACCGCGCTGCGCAGCGCAGGCGCCAAAGACACATGGATCATGGGCGGTGCGCAAACGATCAACGCCTTCCTCGCCGCGGAAGCGGTCGACCGGATCGACCTCTTCACCGTACCGGTCCTGTTGGGCGGCGGCATCCGTCTGTTCGCGGACAACCGCCCGGAAACCCAGCTCAAACTGGTCAGCACCCAAGCCTACGACAAAGGCCTGGCGCGCCAATCCTACGTGCGTGCATAGTTACAATATATTGAAGGAGTGCCGCCCATGAGATGGATCGCTCTAACACTACTCGCTCTTGGCCCCGTGCTACCGGCTCACGCCTGGTCTGGCACAACGCGAGACTTCCTGGACCGCTGCCAGCAAGACGAAGCCTGGTGCGCGCGCGAAATTTCCGACGCGCGACGCGCGGTCGAACGCGGCGTCGAGGCGCGCAAGAAGGTGTGCTTGCCCGCGGGCATGTCGGAAGAAACATTAGTCTTCGAAGTCACCTACTGGATCAGCGAGCAGATCCCAACCATGGACCACCGCCCGCATGCGGAAAGCGTTGCGGCCGCCATCGTATCGATTTACGGATGCGACAGGCCAAAGGGTATGGAGGAATTTTGACGATGACGATGTTTCGCGCCGATCTCTTGAAGGGCAAACGCTATCTGGTGACCGGCGGCGGCACGGGTCTCGGCAAAGAAATGGCCGACGAATTCGCGAAGCTCGGCGCCGAACTCTACATCTGCGGCCGCAGAGGCTCCGTCTTGCAAGAAACCGCAGACGAACTGTCAAAGAAGCACAACACGAAGGTGACGGCTCTCGAATGCGACATCCGCGTGCCCGACGCGGTCGATGACATGATGACGCGCGCGTTCAACGAGGGCCCGCTCGACGGCCTGGTCAACAATGCCGCCGGCAACTTCATCTCGCGCACGAAAGACCTGTCGCCAAACGCCTTCAACGCGATCGCCAACATCGTCTTCCACGGCACGTTCTACGTCACGCTCGCGGCGGGCAAACGCTGGATCGAACAGAAGAAGAAGGCGAACGTCATCTCGATCCTGACGACCTGGGTCTGGAACGGCGGCCCGTTCACCGTGCCGTCGGCCATGTCGAAGGCCGGCATCAACATCATGACGAAATCGCTCGCGGTCGAATGGGCACCCCACGGCATCCGCCTGAACGCGATCGCGCCAGGACCGTTCCCGACGAAGGGCGCATGGGAACGTCTGAACCCCGGCAACATGCGCGGAAGCTCCATGGGCAGCGAAACGGATAGCTCCGCCGGCAACCCGATGGGCCGCGTCGGCGAAATGCACGAACTCAGAAACCTCGCGACGTTCCTAATGGCCGACGGCTGCGACTACCTGACCGGCGAAACGATTGCGATCGACGGCGGCGGCTTCCTGGGCGGCGGCGGCAACTTCTCCCAACTCGCCAAGCTGGGCGACAGCGAGTGGCAAGCCATCCGCGACATGATCAAGAGCACGAACGAGAAGGACCGCGCTAAGCGCTCGGTATGATCCGCCTCATCATCGGCATCGTTCTCGCGTTATCCGTAACGTCTGCGCTGGCACGTGAGATAGCCATCACGTTCGACGACGCACCCACGAACGATTCGGCGTACATGACGGGCGATGAGCGCACGAGCCGTCTCATCGCGGCGGTGAAGGCAGCAGGGATCGAACAAGCAGCGTTCTTCTGCATTACGCGCGGCCGGACCGCGGCGGAACTGACGCGCCTAACGGCCTACGCAACGGCCGGCCACATCATCGCCAACCATTCGAACACCCACCCGAATTTGAGAGCGCTAACCGCCGAAGACTATCTCGCCGACATCGCTGCGGCGGACGTCACGCTCAAGGGCATGCAGAACTTCCGCCCGTGGTTTCGCTTTCCGTTCCTCTCCGAAGGCGACACGCGCCAAAAACGCGATGCCGTGCGCGCGGGCCTGCGAGCGATGAATTATACCCAAGGCTACGTCACGGTCGATAACTACGATTGGTATCTGAACGCGCTCGCCAACAATGCAAAGAAGGCTGGCCAATCGATCGACGAAGCGGCCTTGCGCAACGTCTATGTCGAAGTGCTGATCGAAGCGATCGAGTTCTATGATGGCATCGCCATCAAGACGCTCGGCCGCTCGCCCCGTCACGTCTTGCTGTTGCACGAGAACGATTTGGCTGTGCTGTTCATCGGCGACCTGACCGCCGCGCTCCGCAAGCGTGGTTGGACGATCGTAACGCCTGAAGCCGCTTACGCCGACCCGATCGCGCAGATCGAACCCGACACACTGTTCCTCGGCCAAGGCCGAGTCGCCGCTATCGCGCACACAAAGGCGGTCAAGCCCGCAGACCTTTGTCCACGAGCGTGAAGACGAAGCCGTCCTCGATAAGATCTTCGCCGAGCGTGTGTTGAAAGACGTAAGGTAATCGGCCGCCCCTGGCCTTTATGGCAGTCGCGCGCGCAAGCTGGCGCGTGGCACCTCCGGCCCGCGCTCTTGGCGATTGCATAGCGATCGCTCAATTCAAGCCGGACGCGAGTGCGTGTCCAGCGGCGCAAAACCCAAACCGAGAAGAGAGATCGTGGACGCATTCCTGGAACTCGGCGAGCTATTTGGCCGCCTGGCAACGGCAACAAGTCTGGCCTCCGTCGGCGCGTTGCTGCAGCAATACGCAACGGGCTTCGGCCTCACGCGCGTGTCCTACTTCGACTTGCAACGCACATCGGCACGCGCCAGCGACGCCATCTTCTGCTCAAACATACCCTCGCGCGTTCTGCGCCGCCTCGACCGCATCACCGATTTCTCCGCGCACCCGTTGATCGAACGTGCGCGCGGCACGCATGCGCCGTTCGATTTCTCACTCGCCGCAAACCTCGGCTTCTTCGGCAATGACGCCCATCGTCCCGGCGCACAGCCGATACCGAATGGCCTCGTGATCCCGCTGCGCGACGCGAACGGCACGGTCGCTATGGCGACGATGGTGGGCGCGAAACCGGTGCTCAGCGCGCTCTGCCGCGACAAACTGAAACTCGCGGTCCACGCCGGTTGGCATCGCGCACAGGAACTGAACGCGGGCACCTCGACCGCAGATACCACGTCGCTCACGCGCCGCGAACTCGAATGCCTGTCATGGGTATCGCGCGGCAAGACGGATCAGGAAATCGCCGGCATCGTCGGTGTCGCCCCGCGCACCGTGCGCTTCCACATCGACAACGCCAAGACTAAGCTGAACGTAGGAAGCCGCGTGCAAGCCATCGCCAAACTCCTACGCGAACGCCCCGATCTCGTGAAGGCAAACTAAAACGTCACCACGGCCTTGCCGATGACGCGCCGGTCAGCCATGGCGCGGAAGGCGTCCACCGCATTGTCCAACTTCACGCTCAAGCCCACGTGCGGCTTGATCTTGCCGTCATGCGCAAGGTGCTCGACGGCAGCCACGTTCTCGCGGCCCTTCTCCGGAAACTGGCGTCCGTACTCGCCCGCACGAACGCCGACGACCGAGAACCCCTTAATCAGCGGCATGTTTGCGCTGACGAAGGGTATCCGCCCGCTCGTGAACCCAATCACCAACAGCCGCCCGTCGAACGCCATGCACCGCACGCTCTCGTCGAACACATCGCCGCCGACCGGATCGTAGACGACATCGACACCGCGATCGTTCGTGAGACGCTTTACCTCGTCGCGAAAACCGCGTGTGTAGTCGATGACATGATGCGCGCCGCGGCCCTTCAACACGGCAAGCTTCTCCGCCGCACCCGCCGTCGCAATAACGGTGGCACCCAGCAACAGCCCCAAGTCCACCGCCGCCATCCCGACGCCGCCGGCCGCCCCATGCACAAGCAGCGTCTCGCCCCGCTGCAGCATCCCGCGCCGCACCAGCGCGACGTAAGCCGTCAACCAAGCCGCCGGATAACTCGCAGCCTCAGCCCACGTCATCGCGGCCGCCTTCGGCCGTAGCGTGGCGGCGGGCACATTCACCTCCGACGCCATCATGCCGAACCGCGATGCGACGACGACGTGATCGCCCACCTTCACGTCGCGCACGCCCTCGCCCAACGCCACAACTTCGCCCGCACCTTCCATGCCGGGCACGAATGGCAGCGGCGGCTTCAGCTGATACTTGCCTTGCGTCATCAGCACGTCCGGAAAATTCAGCGACCCCGCACGCATCTTCACACGCACCTCGCCGGCAACCGGCGCAGGCAGCGTCTGTTGTTCAATTTTGAGCGTCGAAAAATCGTCAGCCACCGCGGAGCAAACAAGCGCCCGGATCATCCGATCGCCCGCCGGAGCGTTTCGACGATCTCGTGAAGCGCAGCCTTCGCGGCGGGCACGGCCCCACTCATCGCGGTAAACCCATGCGCCAAGTGGTCGTAGCAGCGATAGATGACGGGCACACCGGCAATCTTCAACGCTTCCGCATAGTCGCGGCCCTGATCGACAAGCGGATCGTGCCCCGCCGTATAGATGAAGGCCGGCGGCAAGCCGCTTAAATCCGGGCACCGCCCGGGCGAGGCCTTCAGTTCCGGAATCTCCTTCTCCGGATCGGTGAAGTAGTGCCGCCGGAAATAATCCATGACCGGCGCCGATAAAGGATAGGCTTGCGCGTAGGCGGTCATCGAGTTCGTCTCCGACAACCAATCGACCGCCGGGTAGATCAAAAGCTGCAGCACCGGCGCCTTCTCGTTCGCGCGCGTCATCTCTTGGCTCACGACAGCGGATAGATAGCCACCTGCCGAATCCCCGCCGATGGCGACCCGGTTCGGATTGCCGCCCAGAGTCTTCGCGTTCTCACGCACCCACCGGAACGCCGCGAGCGCGTCGTCCACCGCCGCCGGATACTTGTGTTCGGGCGCCAAACGGTAGTCGACCGAGACAACCAAACACCCGGCCTTATGCGCAATCTCCGAACAGAACACGTGACACGTCTCAAGATCGCCGATCACGCACCCGCCCATATGGAAGTAGACGAGCGTCGGCACCAGCCGGTTCGGCAGCCGCGGTTTATAGGTCCGCGCACTGATCGTCCGCCCGTCCGCCGGAATCTCTATGTTCGCAATGTCGATGTCGTGTGCAGGCTCGCCGTCGAGCATGGCAAGGCCGGCCGACGCAGCCTTGCGCGCGTCGGCGGCGGCCATAGCCTCAAGCCCCGGCTGACGCTTCGCCATGGCCGCCAAGAACTGTAGCCGCGGATCGAGCGTCCGCTCTTCGATCGTAATGGGCTTCCCGCCTGACGCAGCGACGAGCCAACTCGACGGCAAACTCAACAACGAACGAACGAATAGCCTTTGCATGATGTGCGAAATTGCGGGCAAGCACGCGGCTGTCAAGAGAATTGCCCGAGGCGCCGCCCGCGTTAACCTCTTGGACCGCGCTGACTCTACCCGGCTTTGCGCATTTGCGGCGCAGCTTCGGCGCGCGCTAGATCGCGTGCGGCCGCATCGCGCATTTCGTCGATGATCTGCACCAGCGCTTCACCCGCGGCCGGTACCGCACCGCTCATCGCCGTAAAACAGTGCCCAAGGCTATCGTAGCAACGATAGTGCACGGGTACGCCGGCACTTCTCAGAGCTTCGGCATAGTCGCGGCCCTGATCGACCAAGGGGTCGTGTCCGGCGCCATAGATGAGCGCGGGCGGCAAGTCGCGCAGATCGGGGTTAAGCCCCGGAGAGCCGCGAAAATCGAGTGTTTCGACCTCGTGATTGCCGAAATAGTGATCGCGGAAGAAATACATCATGCCCGTGTTCAGCGGATAGGAACTGCCGAACGACGTCATCGAGGGCGTCTCCATCCGCCAAACGACGGCCGGATAGATCATCATTTGCAGCGACGGCCCGCGCTCTTTCAGCCGGCGCATCTCCTGCGAGATCACCGCCACAAGATAGCCGCCGGCCGAGTCGCCGCCCACGCCGACCCAGTCCGGACTGCCGCCAAGCGAACGCGCATTATCACGAACCCAGCGGAACGACGTGATCGCATCGTCGACTGCGGCCGGAAATTTGTGCTCCGGCGCTAAACGATAATCGACCGATACGACGATAAAGCCGCCGCGCTCGGCGATATGCGAACAGAAGACGTGGCACGTATCCAGATCGCCAAGCACGCATCCGCCCATGTGATAGTAGACAAGCACGGGCGCCGACGCCTTCGCTTGCCACGGCCGGTACACACGCGCCTTGATGTTCGGGATCCCGTCGCCTGGAATTTCGATATCGGTGAAATCCACCGTGCGCGCGAGGTCGCCCTCAACCAAAACCATCGTCTTCGTCACGAACTTCCGGCACTCGACCGGCGGCAACGACTCGATCGCCGGCTGCAGCTTCGCTGCAGCACCCAGAAACTGAATCCGTGGATCGAGTGTGCGTCCCTCGATGACCGTCGGCTTCCCGCCCGCGAGCGCAACCATCCAGCGCGACGGCATCTTCAGCAAGAAGCGCACGATGTGCTTCATCATCGGCGCAAGAGAGGCGATACCTGCCTAAACAGTCAAGCCGCTTGGTGCTCGCCCGATCCGTGTTAACCTGCCCGCACATACCATCGCAGGACGAAGCCCATGCCTAAGCCGAACGACATCGTCATCCGCAACGGCACCATTATCGATGGAACTGGCGCAAAAGGCTTCGACGGGGATATCGCGCTCTGCGACGGACGCATCGCCGAGATAGGTCGTGTTTCGGGCAACGGTCGCGAAGAAATCGACGCAAAAGGTAAAATCGTCACCCCGGGCTTCGTCGATATCCACACCCACTACGACGGCCAAGCGACGTGGGACGAACGCCTGACGCCATCGTCTTGGCACGGTGTCACCACAGCGGTCATGGGCAACTGCGGCGTCGGCTTCGCACCGTGCCGCGACGCTGACCACGACATGCTGATCCGGCTGATGGAAGGCGTCGAAGACATCCCCGGCGTCGTGCTCACCGAAGGCTTGAAGTGGAACTGGGAAACGTTCCCAGAATTCCTGAACGCACTCGAAGCCCGCCCGCACGATATCGACTTCGCGACGCAAGTCCCGCACGGCGCGTTGCGCGTCTATGTGATGGGCGAACGCGGCGCCGACCGCGAACCCGCGACGGCCGAGGAAATCGCCGCCATGGGCCGCATCGCGCGCGGCGCGGTTGAGGCCGGCGCGCTCGGCTTCTCCACCTCGCGCACGCTGAACCACCGCACCAGCGACGGTAAACCGACGCCCACACTCACCGCCGCCGAAGACGAACTGCTCGGCATCGCGATGGGCCTCAAAGCCGCGAACCGCGGCGTGCTGCAGGTCGTCTCGGACTTCCTAGACCCCGCCCAAGAACTGTCGATGCTCCGCCGCCTGGTCGCTGAGTCGGGCCGCCCGCTGTCGTTCTCGCTCGCCCAAAGCGACCGCGGACCAGACGCGTGGAAGATGCTGCTGCAATTCCTCGACCAGTGCGCTGCCGACAAGTTGCCCGTTAAAGCGCAAGTCTGCGGCCGTCCGGTCGGCCTGCTGCTCGGTCTGTCGCTCACGCTGAACCCGTTCTCCGCCCACGAAAGCTACAAGAAGATCGCCGACCTACCGTTCGCCGAACGCCTCGCCGCCATGAGGACACCTGAGATGCGGCGTGCGTTGCTGTCGGAAGAACCCGCGAGCGACAACCCGTTCGTCAAAGCTGTCCTTCGCAACTTCGCAAAAATGTTCCCGCTCGCCGATCCGCCGGACTACGAGCCCACGCCGGATAAGAGCCTCGGCGCACAAGCGACGCGGCAAAACAAGCGCGCGGAAGAACTCGCTTACGATTGGCTGCTCGCCGACGATGGCAAAGCGCTCATCCTGTTCCCGTTCCTGAACTACGCGAACGACAGTCTGGAGCCATCGCTCGCGATGATGCGCCACGCAGGGACGATCTTAGGCCTCGGCGACGGCGGCGCGCATGTCGGCATGATCTGCGACGGCAGCTTCCCTACCTCGATGCTGACCCACTGGACGCGCGACCGTGTGCGCGGGGACAAACTGCCGCTCGAATGGGTGATCAAAGCCCAATGCCGCGACACCGCCGAGGCGGTGGGCCTGCTCGACCGCGGGCTCTTAAAGCCAGGCTACAAAGCCGACCTCAACGTCATCGACCACGCCCGCCTGACGCTGCACCGTCCAACGGTCGCCTATGACTTGCCCGCCGGCGGAAGGCGCCTTGTGCAACACGCCGACGGCTACGAAGCGACAATAGTCTCCGGCCAAATCACCTATAGAAACGGCAAACCGACAACCGCCCTACCAGGCAAACTCATCCGCGGCGCGCAGACTATTTAGCGCGTACGCTTCGGCAGCGCCTGCACACCGCCGAGGAAGAGCGCGGTCGCAAACTTCGCGGCGTCGTCCACGTCGATGTCGTCGCGCGCGACCAAATGATTGGCGATCTCGAACGCGACGCCGACGATCGAGGCCATTAAGAGATCGGGGTCGGCATCCGGCACGACGCCGCTCTCGATTGCCCGCTCCAAGTCGACGCGCAATTCGTCGAAGCCTGCAACCACTTCCGGCGTGTCGATGCGCACCCGCTGCATCTCGGGGTTCCGCCGCATCGTGGCGAACGTCGAGTGATCGTTCTTCACGAAGTCGAAGAACGTCCGGAACGAGCCCGCGATGAACGCCTCGAACGTACGCGCCCGGATTCGTTCGGCGCGCAACCGCGGGCGCACACGTAGCGCGGTCTCGTCCTGCAGCGCCTGAAACACCTCTTCCTTCGACTTGAAGTAGTTGTAAAACGTGCCCGACGCGAGGTCGGTCGCGCGGATGATGTCGCGCACCGTCGTCGCGCCATACCCCAACTCCGCAAACACCCGCCGCGCCGCGTCGATGATCGCCTGGCGATTGCTCGCCTTCGTCTCTTCGCGCTTGCCGCGGGTCTTTGCGTCGAGGTCGAGGCTCATGCTGCCACCGTTGCCTTGGGCGCCAATACTTCCTTGGGTGAAGGCCGGATCACCCGGGGTTCGATGGGCAGTATATACCCGTGAGCCGCGGCGCGCTTACGCCCTTTCGCCAGCTCTCGCCGCAAATCCACGGTGTATTCCCCGCAATTGATCTGGATCGTGTGGCGCGGCGAGGCCACGTAGCCCCGCTTGACGCGCTCGTGCATCTCGATCCGCTCCGCCTGCATCATCTCCACCGGCGGTATCGCATAGTGCCCGGTCAGATAGTGCGCCAAAAACTTCGCCTGCTCCTCCGCAATCGGCATCATTGCGCACAACGGCTGCACCAACCCCGCAAAGAACAGGTTCAAGAACCGCGGATCGATCATCCGCTTCCACAGCGCAATGTCGTTGCCCGGCGCCGCGATCAAACCCTCGTCAAAGAACGGGAACGAAATCTTATAGCCGGTCGCCCAGATGATGATGTCCACGTCCTCGATGCTACCGTCGGTAAAGACGACCTGCTTGCCGCGCAGCTCGCGCACGTCGGGCTTAGGGGCAACGTCGCCCGAGCCGATGCGCACATAGAGTTCCTGGCTGACCGCCGGATGCGTGGTCAGAAACGCATGATCGGGAGCAGTCAACCCGAACTGCTCTGGCCGCCCCGCAGTAGATTCCAACTGTTTCTCGGCCAGCCAACGCAACAGAGGCGCCGGCAAATAGCGCTGCGTCCACGACGGGTCCTTGCTCGGATGCGCGATCTGCGCATCGAGCACTTCGCCAGCCGTATACTTCGGGACGACCCAATAACCACGCCGTTGCGACAGGAACACTTTCTTCGCGACGCCCTTGTGCCCAAGCTCGCACGCGATATCGAGCGCCGAGTTCCCGAACCCGACGACCAGCACATTCCGCTCGCGGCAGATCACCGGATCGCGCGGATCGATATAGGCGTGGCTGTGTATCTGCTTGCCGTCGAACATGCCCGGATAACCGGGCTCCGGCAGTCGCGGATCCCAATGGTGCCCGTTCGCGACGACAAGCGCGTCGTAGAGCCGCTGCTCGCCGCTCTCAAGCGTGATCCACCACAGCCCGTCGCCGGTCGGCTCAGCCCGCTTCACGCCGCAGCCGAACGAGATCCGATCGCGAAGGCCGAAATGATCGACGTAAGCATCGAAGTAGGCCGCAATCTGCTCGTGATGCGGATAGTCCGGAAAGCTCGACGGCATCGGGAAGTCCGAATACGCCATCTTCTCGCGCGACGTATTGATGTGCAGCGACCGGTAGGCCGACGACATGCCGTTCGCGTTCTTGAACACCCAATTGCCGCCGATCCTGTCGGACTTCTCCAGACAGTCGAACGGAATGCCGAAGTCGGAAAACGTTTTGGCGACGGCAATCCCGCTCGATCCAGCGCCGATGATGCATGTCTTAGGTAAGCGCGGATCGGGCACGCGCGGCGATACAGGCATCAAGTCCCCAAAGCTTTGTTCAGCCCACGGAGCATTATCGAGAGTTCATGACACTCCGTCAACTTTCGGGGACGCTCGCGGTTTCAAAGGTTAAGGAAGCCGGATGACGAAGAGCTTACGCGTCGTCTCGACGACCTCCCATGTGCCCTCGAAACCCGGCTGGATGACGAAGGCATCGCCCGCTGCAACGCGCTTCGGTGCCTCGCCGTCCCGCGTGACGATGCTGACGCCGCTCAAGATCGAGCAGTACTCCCACTCGTCGTAGACGATACGCCACTTGCCCGGCGTCGACTCCCAAACGCCGGCGAACACTTTGCTGTCGGATGTTTCTTCGAACGTCCACGTTCGAAACGCGGGCGCTCCGGCGATAACCCTCTCGGCAAGCGGCCCGCCAGCCTCAAACGGCATCTGCTCCAGACGATCGAGTGGGAACGGCACGAACATCACGCGACGGCCTTCGTTTTAGGGAGAATCACAAACTCTCGAACAGCTGTTCCGCCATGAGCCCACGGCACGCGGCCCACCGTCAAGATATCTAGAAGCGCCAAGAGACGCTGGTCGATCCGATAAACGTATCCTCGCCACCGGCGTCGTTCGTCGCAACCCCCGCAGCTTGGTAGATCGCGGTCGCCGTCAACTGCCAATGACGCGTCGGCTGCCACCGCAGCCGCGTGTACATCTGCGTCATCAAGCCATGCGCAATCGTGCCTGGCAATGCGATCGGCACTTGCGGCTGATAGTAGAACGCATCCCCTGTCTCCAGCCGCGCCATGTACTGCGCGCCGAAATAGAGCGTCAGGTCATCGTTCGGCGTCGCGGTCAGCAACGGAAACACAGTCCAGGCGTTTCCCGGCCAGTAGGAGCTGGTCGCCGACAAATAGGAAAAATTCGGATAGGGCCCGTCGAACGACAAAAGCTCTCCGTCGCCCGCCCGCCCGTCGCCGCTGCCCAAGTCGAACCGTACGCTGAAGCGTGGCTGCCATGGCCATGAAACAGCCCTCCACCCGGCATCGACGCTGGCCGCATAAGCGCGAACATCGTCCGCACCGAACGTCCCGAACTGCCACAACGCTTCGACGTCATAGTCCCACACCCCGTTGTTACCGAAGAAGCGTGCACCAACGGTCGAACGTGCATCATCGGCCGTTCCGGTTGCGAACACCGAGTTCGGTTTTTCGCGGTGAAGCCAGAAGATGTCGGCCGACCCGCCGGTCCACGCTACCGGAACCGTTGCATAGGCACCGTAGAAGGCTTCGTACCGCGTCGCCTCGTCGTCGAAATTCTCTTGCCCGTTGGCGACCGGCGAAGCCGCAAAGAACACGACTTTCGCCGGGACGATGTTCACGTCGGCACGAACGCCGTCGAAACTGCGGCGAATGTTGCCACCCTCGCGCACGTCCGAAAGCCGCTGGTTGCCGAGCGGAAGCTCCTGCCGCCCCGCACGAACGCGAACCGCGTCGAACAGATCGATATCGGCGAACGCCTGCTGCAGATCGATCGCGCCTTCGTCGAACGGCCGCGCCTGCGGGCGCCGCCCGTTCTCGTCGTGAAAACCGAACTGCACGAACGCACGCAACGCGTCATCGAAGTGCCAATCGGTGTGGAACAAAACCCGCGTCGTAACTGTCGTGTAGTCGCCGCCAGGCCGGAGAGAAAACGCGCCGTTCTCGATGAGGTCTACTCGAAAGCGCGTATCGGCACCGAGCGTCAGCCACGCATCGCGATCGTCGTTCAGCGAGATGAACTTCAACGCCTCCAAATCGTCCGCAGGCGCGCGCGCAGCGAGATAGGAATAGTCCTCCTCCCACCGGAACGATTTGATCGTGTACTCGCCCGCCTGCGCCGCGCCCATCGAAAGCGCAAGCGCGGCTGCCCAACCCGCACGCCCCATAACCCGCGCCCCCCGACGCGTCCCCACCGATCCGATTGAACCCCGTCCCGTGCACAGTCAAAAGAATTCGCGCGCATTGACCTTACCGCCGCAAGGGAAGGCGCCATTGACAGCCAGGGCTCGAGAGGCATCCATTCCGCGAATGAGCGATTTGCCAACCGTCCCCGAGCACAAAGCAGGCTTCGTCCTAACCGGCGTGCCGCACGCGGCCGCGCTGCAGCTGATGATCGTCGACGTCAAGCCGGGCGAGGCCGTCTGCAAAGTGCCCTATGCGGAGCACCTGATCGGCAACCCCGACACGCGCGTAATTCACGGGGGCGTCATCACCGCATTGCTCGACAACGCCTGCGGTGTTGCGGTCGGCTCAAGCACGCGCCTGATGGGCCAGATCGCGACGCTCGACCTGCGCATCGACTACATGAAGGCGGCAAACCCCGGTGAAGACATCTTTGCCTTCGCCGAGTGCTACAAGGTGACGAAGAACATCGCCTTCGCGCGCGGCGTCGCCTACCATACCGACCGCGCCGACCCGATCGCGACTTGCGCGGCGGCCTTCATGCTGGGCACGAAAAGCCAGCGCGGCGCAAACGCACCCGGCACAGGAGGCAAGTGATGGACCTCATTCGCCTCGCGCACGCGCAAGGCAAGAAGCCGGACCTTCAGGCAATCGTCGATGCGATCCCTTACTGCAAGTTTCTAGGCATCGCCATCGATCGCAAAGGCACCGAACTCACGACCATTTTGCGCTTCAGCCAGAAGCTAATCGGCAACCCCGTCTTACCGGCTTTGCACGGTGGCGTGGTCGGCGCGTTCCTAGAGGTGACCGCGGTCATCCAGCTGATGCTGGAAGCCGAAAGTGAAGACCTGCCGAAGCCCGTGGACATCGGGATCGACTATCTGCGCTCCGGCAAGCCGGTCGACACCTACGCTCGCGCGATCGTGACGAAGCACGGCCGCCGCGTCTGCAACGTGCGCGCGGAGGCCTGGCAGGACGAGCACACCCGTCCGATTGCGGCGCTTCACGGCCATTTCCTGATCCGCCCGCGCGAGAGCGGCGCCCCCTAAACCCGCCGCATTGCACCTGCGAAGCGCCATGTTGCGTGCCGCCGCCATGAGCGTAGGATTGCTTCAGACATCGTGTTTCTCAGTTTGCGTAACGATGAACTCGCACCGAGGAGAAACCACTATGCGCAGCACCCACTATCGTGACTGGATTGCATGGTCCGTTGTGGCGGCGATCGCCGTTGTCGTGGGAACCGAATACTACATTCAACGCACGACCGGCCTATCGACGCCGGAGTACGTCTACAAGATCGTCGTCACGCCGACATCAAACTAGCCGGCTGATGCTGTTTCGGCATTTTGGGTTTGAGGTCTACGCCTCAGGCTCTTCCAGAACGACGTTGTAGCCCCACAAGCGCCGGATGTGCTTCAGCACGGCGTCTTTCGTATTTTGCGCCAGCGGTATCCCGCGATGACGATTGTGGCGCAGCGTCAGCGTCCGGTCGCCGGCAAGATTGGCACCCACCACCTGAACGTCCGGCTGATGCGTCGAAAGATCATAGAGCCGCGCGAGCGACGTGCGCAGTTTGCGATAGCCGGGTTCGTTGTGGATTGCAGCGACCGTGTACACCGGGTCCTCCGTCTTATCGCGCACCGCAAAGAGCTTCAGATCGCGCATCACCTTCGGGCTTAAGAACTGCTGGATGAAACTCTCATCCCGGTAGTTTGCCCACGCGTGCTTCAGCACGTCCCGCCAATTGCCCTTACCCGCGACGTCAGGGAACCACTCGCGATCCTCAGGCGTCGGGTCTTCCGACATGCGCTTGATGTCGGACATCATCGCAAAGCCCAGCGCATACGGATTGATCCCGTAATAGCGCGAATCGTCGAACCCCGGCTGCATCACGACGCTTGAGTGCGAATGCAGGAACTCGAGGATCGACCCCTCACTGATCTGCCCGCGATCATAGAGTGCGTTCATGATGTAGTGGTGCACGAACGTGGCGCAGCCTTCGTTCATCACCTTCGTCTGCATCTGCGGGTAGAAATACTGCGCTACGTTGCGCACGATGCGCAGCAACTCCCGCTGCCAGTTTTTCAAAACCGGCGAGTGCTTTTCCAGGAAATAAATCAGGTTCTCTTCCGGCAGGTTCATCGGCGCCTGCGGGCCCACGACCTCATCCTCGTCCACTGCCGCCAAATCCGCGCTCATGTCGCGCGCTGTTCCGGGCAGCGTACGCCACAGATCGTTGAAGCTCTCTTCCTCGTACTGCTGACGTTTGCGAAGCCGTTCCTCGCGCTGCGCCCGCGACGGACGCGGCGGCCGGCGATAGCGGAACACGCCCTGCTCCATCAGCGCATGCGCCGAATCCAGCACCTGCTCGACGGCCTCCGCACCGTACTTCTCCTCGCACGCCGCGACGTACTTCTTGGAGAACGCGAGATAATCGAGGATCGCCTCCGCGTTCGTCCACTGCCGGAACAGATAGTTGTTCTTGAAAAAGTGATTGTGCCCGAAACACGCATGCGCCATGACGAGCGCCTGCATCGTCATGGTGTTCTCTTCCATCAGATACGCGATGCACGGGTTCGAGTTGATGACGATCTCGTAAGCGAGCCCGGACCAGCCTTTGCTGTACATCGTCTCTTCGCGCGCGAAGATCTTGCCGAACGACCAGTGGTGGTACATCAGCGGCATGCCGTGCGCCGAATAGGCATCGAGCATCTGCTCGGACGCAATAATCTCGATCTGGTTCGGATAAACGTCAAGCTTCAGGTCGTTGATGCCGACATCTTCGATCGCAGAAAACACGCGTTTCAGCAGCGCGAAATCCCACTCGCCGCCCGAGAACAGTAGTTGGCTCATGCCGCCACCCGGTTCGTTTGCCGCGCCAGCATGAGCGCGAACAGGATTTTCAGCAAATCGATTTGCTCGAACTTGCGCCGCGAGAGCAAGCCGCTCGTCGCGACCTCCCCATGCCCCAGGCCGTCGAGCAGCACGTAATGCGCACCCGGCAGGATCGTGGACGTAACGGGCACCAGGCCGTCATTGCGTAGGCCGCGCTCTTCCATCCAGCGGAGCGTCGGCCAAGACGGCAGCAGGCCTTTACCCGCGGCCGTCCCAACGCACATGACGGGTACCTCGGCCAAAAGCTGCGCAATCTCGGTCGCGTTGACGTCGAGATACCGCGCGCGCTCGGCCGTCGTGAGATCGCAAATCGCCTGCGGGTCGGCGCCCAGAAGCTTCAGCGCCGAGGCCCCAATCCGCCGTGCCTTCGGTGCCGTGCAAGCGACATCTGCGACGGGCGACCCTTGAAACGGCGCCTGAAACGCAACCCAGCCGTCGACAAAGCGCCGCACATTCGGGTACGCGACCAACGCATCCAGCACGTCGAGCCCGCCCTTCGAATGCGTCACGATCCACGTCGGGCAGTGGTGCCGGTCCAGAATCTCAGCAAGCCGTGCGCCGTTCGCGCCCACCGTGGCGCCCGTATCGATGTCAGCGATCTCGGCGTCGAAACCGTCGTCTTTCAGCTGCCGCACCTGATGCGTCAGATACTCGATCAGACGCAAGCGGCTGGCTTTCAGCGCGATCCCGCTCAGCACCGCAGGCACGAACAAAATGCGCGACGCGCGAATGCGGTGGGCCACCTGCTTGAACGCAACGTCCGCCCGCGCCGTATCCAAGCGTCCATTCGAAAAGAACGGCGCAAGCTTCGCGGTATCCTCATGCCCGTACGGAGCGCGCTTCAGCCGCGCATACGCATGCGGCGCATCGTCATGATCGAGCCAAGTCAGCAACCGGCCCCAAACCCGTGCACCGGCGGCGTTCACCCCTTCGCCTCCGCGCCTTCTTTCGCGAACAGCTCGCGGAACACGGGGAAGATGTCTTGCGGCTTGGCAATGCGCTTCGTGGCAAAATTCTTCCAATCGCGCGCGACGGTCCGATAGGCGCGCCAAAGCTCGGCCCCGGACTCCTCGCTCGAGAACACTTCCATCTCTCGCTCGTCCAGGATCTCGATATAGGCGTAGTACTGGCAGATCGGCATCAACTCTTCGTTCAGAAGATCGACGCACCGCGAAGCGTCGCCCGTCTGCGTGTAGCCGTCCGACGCCTGCGCCGCATAGATGTTCCACTCGCCGGTCGCATAGCGCTCATGCACGATCTTCTTCATCTCCTCAAGCGCCGTCGATACGATCGTGCCGCCCGATTGCCGCGAATAGAAGAATGTATGCTCGTCCACTTCCTGCGCGTCGTGCGTATGGCGGATAAACACGATGTCGAGCCGCTCGTACCGCCGCTTCAGGAACAGGTGCAGCAACATAAAGAAGCGCTTGGCGAGGTCCTTCTCCCGCTCGCCCATCGAACCCGACACGTCCATCAGGCAGAACATCACGGCTTGGCTCGTCGGCACCGGCTCCCGCACGAACGCGTTGAAGCGCACGTCCACCGGATCGAGGAACGGCACCCACTTGCGCCGGTGTTCCAGCTTCGCAATCTCTTCCTCAAGTTCAACGATGGTCTGTTTCTTCTGAGCGTCCGTGTCGGAACCCGCATCCCGCCGCAGCAACAACAGCTTCTCGCGCAGGAGCTCGATCTCGTCTTCCTTCGGCCGCCGCATGGCAAGGCGCCGCCCGAACGAATTGCGCATCGTGCGGACGAGGTTGATCTGGTTCGGCGAGCCGGACGTCGTCATCCCCGCCCGCCGCCAGTTGTAGACCTTGATCTCTTTCAGCGCCGTCTTGATCAGGTTGGGAAGCTCAAGGTCCTCGAAAAAAATGTCGAGGATTTCGTCCTGGGAAAGCGTGAACGAGAAGTCGTCGTCGAACTCCCCACCCTGCGATGCGTCCTTGCCGCGCCCTTGGCCGTCGCCCTGGCGCGGCTTCTTGATCTGATCGCCCTCGATGAAGTCTTTGTTACCGGGCAGCACCCGATCGTGCTCGCCGCCAGCCGCCGGATCGTGCCGGAACCGCGGCTCCTTCGTCGACTTCGTCGGGATCGAAATCTTCTGATCCTTCGCGAAGTCCGAAACCGTGCGGTCCTTCAGCGACTTCTGAACCGCCTCTTTAATCTCGCCCCGCGCGCGCCGGATAAAGCGCTGCCGGTTGGCAAGGCTCTTGCCCTTCGGGTTCAGTCGGCGGTCGATGAAGTTTGCCATGGGTGAGCGGCCGCGCGGGAGGTAGCCCCCGCGCGAAGCCTTATCCCGCCTTGTTCACGCGCATGTACCATTCGACCAGGCGCCGCACCTGACGCGCCGTGTAGTGGCGCGCAAGCATGCGCTTGACGAACTCGTTGTGCTTGGACTGCGTATCGGAATCCTTCTTGGACTCGAACGAAATCACCGGCAACAAGTCCTCGACCTGGCTGAACATCCGCTTTTCGATCACGTTGCGGATTTTCTCGTAGGACGTCCAAGCCGGGTTCTTGCCGTCGTTCGCCGCACGGTGCCGCAGCGCAAACTTCACGACCTCGTTGCGGAAGTCTTTCGGATTGGCGATCCCCGCCGGCTTCTCGATCTTCGACAATTCGTTGTCGATATTGTTGCGGTCGAGCAGCTGCCCCGTATCCGTGTCTTTGAAGTCCTGATCTTCGATCCACGCGTCGGCATACGAGATGTAACGGTCGAACAGGTTCTGTCCGTACTCGCTATAGGACTCAAGGTACGCCTTCTGGATTTCCTTGCCGATGAACTCCGCATAGCGCGGCGCAAGCTCGGCCTTGATGAATTCCAGATACCGCTTCTCGGTATCCTCGGCATGTTGCTCGCGCTTGATCGCCTGCTCCAGCACGTACATCAAATGAACCGGGTCGGCGGTCACTTCGGTGGTGTCGTGGTTGAACGTTTCCGACAGCACCTTGTAGGCAAAGCGCGTTGAAATCCCGCTCATACCTTCGTCGACGCCGCCTGCGTCCTTGTATTCCTGCAGCGTCTTGGCCTTCGGGTCGGTGTCTTTCAGCTTCTCGCCGTCGTAAACGCGAAGCTTCGAGTACAGGTTGGAATTCTCGTGCTCCTTAAGGCGCGTCAGCACGCAGAAGCGCGCCAGCATCTCAAGCGTTTCCGGTGCACAAGGCGAACTGCCGAGTTCGCTGCTCTGCAACAGCTTCTTGTAGATCGCAACCTCGTCCGTCGCTCGCAGGCAGTAAGGCACCGTTACGACGCAGATACGGTCGAGGAACGCTTCGTTGTTCTTGTTCGCCTTGAACTGCGTCCACTCGGATTCGTTCGAGTGCGCCAAGATGATGCCCTGGAACGGAATAGGCCCCAGCGTTTCGGTGCCGATATAGTTCCCCTCTTGCGTCGCCGTCAGTAGCGGGTGAAGCACCTTGATCGGCGCTTTGAACATTTCGACGAACTCGAGCAAGCCCTGGTTCGCGTGGCAAAGCCCGCCCGAAAACGAATAGGCGTCGGCGTCGTTCTGGCTGAAACGCTCAAGCTTGCGGATATCGACCTTACCCGTCAGCGCCGAGATGTCTTGGTTGTTCTCGTCGCCCGGCTCCGTCTTCGCGATTGCGATCTGGCGCAGCTTCGACGGCTGCAGCTTCACCACCTCAAAGCGCGAGATGTCGCCGCCAAACTCGTCGAGCCGCTTCACCGCCCACGGGCTCATGATCCCGGTTAAACGATGCTTGTCGATCCCATAGCGTTCGTGCAGCAGGTTTGCGAGTTCCGCCGTGCGGAACAAGCCGAGCGGCGACTCGAACACCGGGCTGATCACGTCCCCGGCTTTGAGCACATAGATCGGGTGAAGCTCCATCAACTCTTTCAGCCGCTCCGCAAGCGAAGATTTGCCGCCGCCGACGGGACCGAGGAGATAGAGAATCTGCCGCCGCTCTTCCAAGCCTTGCGCTGCGTGCTTGAAGTAACCGACGATGCGCTCGATCGTGTCTTCCATCCCGTAGAAGCCTTCGAACGCACGGTACATCTTGATCGTGCGGTTGAAGAACATCCGCGACAGGCGCGAGTCGCGCGACGTGTCGAGGAGTTCCGGTTCGCCGATCGCTGCGATCATGCGTTCCGAGGGACTTGCGTACATCATCGGATTGTCGCGCGCCGCCAACAGGTAATCGCGCAAGGACATCGTCTCGAACTTCTCTCGCGCATAAGCACGAGTAAACGCGTCGAAGACGTCGAGGGAGTTGCTCATGAGCTGCCGCCTATCTCCGTTAGGCACTTTTGACTGCACGTCCGCTCAAACGTCTGCGGTGGCGTCGAGAGCGGCAGCTGGGCCAAAAGGGCCAACTATCTCAAGTTTCAAAAATAGTGACGTGATCCCCTAAAGCAATCGTAAACCTTTGCGAAACCCATGATCCGCAACGGGTTTCTCGCACAGGTGATTTGCGCATGAATAAGTGTACAGCTTCGTCAAGCGCATCCTAGAGTTTTCTCGCAGACGCAATACATTGCGATTCGCGCGTGTTCCATTCGCCGCAGCAAACGTCGCAATCCCGCCGCAATCCGGGCCGCTTTGCGCCACAGCAAGCGATTTTATTGCCGATGGTTTCAAGGTCACTGGGTCCTTGATCGTTGGCTGCGCGTGAGCGGCCCACTGCGGCGAACCCGCAAGACACACACCCCCGAGGGAGAGTACGAACATGCCGGATCGAATTCCTGTTGATATAGGCCACGTTTTCCGACGGGCCGCCACTGCCACATTTTGCAGCATCGCGATGCTTGGTGCGGCAATGCCCGCCAACGCGAAGGATACGTTGCGCGGTCAAGTGCAACTCGACCAACCCACCGTGCTGGGCGGCGGCAACACTGTCGTCTACGCCGTCGTGAACTTCGAGGGCATCGACGTCGATCCGGGCAGCGTAAAGGAACGCCCGCCGCTGAACCTGTCACTCGTGCTGGATCGCTCCGGCTCGATGTCGGACGAAGGCAAGATCGAATACCTGCGCCGCGCCGCGAAACTTGCGGTTGATCGGCTCGGCAACCGCGACACGCTCTCGATCGTGGAATACGACGACAGCATCACGCTGATGTGGCCGGCGCGCCGCGTCGGCAATACGGGCGAAGTCAAAGCGATGATCGACCGCCTCGACCCGCGCGGATCGACGAACCTAACCGGCGGCATGATGCGCGGCGTCGATGAAGCAAAGAACGCACTCGGCGGCCCCGCCCGCGCTGACGGCACGATCACCCGCGTGATCTTGATGTCCGACGGCCTCGCCAATGTCGGCGTCACGAACCCGCAGGAAATCGCAGGCCTCGTACGCGGCGCAAAGCGTGACGGAATTCGCATCTCCGCCATGGGCCTCGGTCGCGACTACGACGAAGACCTGATGCAAGCCGTCGCCGAAAACGGCGGAGGCCGCTACTACTACATCGAGCATCCGACGCAAATGGCGCGCGTGTTTCAGGAAGAACTAGGCTCGCTGTTCGACACGGTAGCGCGCGACGTCGAGATCCGTTTCTCAGGCACCGCGATCGTCCGCAAAGTCGAAGTCGTGGGCTACGACGACGCAAACGGCACACGCGAAACAAAGCGCGGCCTCGACGACGTCTTCGGCGGCGAGAAACGCTCCGTGCTTCTGCGCATGGAAGTCGCAACCCCGTCCTCCGGCCGCGTCGATCTCGGCCAAGTGACGGTGAACTACAAAACGGCCAAAGGCGGCGAAGCGAAGAGCTTCAGCCAAAACCTAACCGTCGACGCGACCAACGACCGTGCCGCCGTCGACCGCGCCCGCAACAAGGACGCCTCGGCCCAAGCGACCTTGGCCGAAAGCGACCGCATCCAGAAGGACCAGGTCAAACTCGTCCAAGCCGGCCGTCACGACGAAGCCAAGAAGAACATGACCGCCCTCGCGAAGGAGTTGACGGACAAAAACAAGTCGCTGAACGACGAACGCGTCCGCCGCAAGATCGAGGCGATCAACGTCGAAAACGACCAAATGAGCCGGGCTGCCGCTTCGGAAAGTGAGCAGAAGAGCTACCTGAAAGCCTCGAAACAGCGCCTCTACCAGGCGAAATCCGGCAAGCGTTCCGGCTACGCGCTGCAGCCGGGCGACAAGGGCTTGGAGGTCGAACGCCTGCAGCAATCGCTGAAAGACGCCGGCGTCTACAAGGGTCCGATCGACGGCAACTACGACGCCGACGTGAAGCAGGCCGTCGAAACCTATCAGCGGTCGAAGAACCTGAACTCCGACGGCGTCGCTGGCGCCGCAACAATGGACTCGATGGGCGCGTACTGAGGCGCGCGGGCCGCGCCCCGCGAAGCTTTCAGCGGAGCGGGGTTGAACTGTGTCGCGAGGGGTGAAATGCTTCACTCCTCCCGCCTATGCAAAAGCTTCGGCGGGCGAGTGGTGGCACACTCGGCCGCCGTAACTTTAGTGAAGGCGGCGCTTTCTTTTTGGGAAGGCACTTGGGCATGGAAGAAACCGTCCGCATCGGGATCCGCATGGCGCGGCCTGCCGACGCGGCCGATATTGCCCATGTCTATGTTGAATCCTGGCGCGACACCTACGCCGGTATTCTTCCCGACGCTGGTCTCATCCGAATGTCGAGGGCGGATCAAACGGCAGGCTGGACGCGCACGATCGGCCAAGCGAACTTGCGCAATCCGGTACTCGTCGCCGCCGACACGAAATCGAACATCTACGGCTTCGCAAGCGCCGGCCCCACGCGCGACAAATCCCTGCCGTTCGAAGGTGAGGTCTACACGCTCTACGTCGCACCGGGATGGACCGGACAGGGCATCGGAGCAGGCCTGCTCGCGTCGCTCTTCCGTCTGTTCGGCAAGGGCGGTTACAACGGCATGATCATCTGGGCACTAGCCGACAACCCGTCGCGCTTCTTCTACGAAGCGATGGGCGGCCAAATCGTCGCCGAACGCCAGCACCCGATGTGGGGCAAGACGTTCCGCGAAATCGGCTACGGCTGGAAGAAGCTCGACTTGCGGTCCCCGAAACAACGCGTCGGCCGCAACGCCGAACCCGAACCGCCGCTCTAGACTCACTCCGCTTTGCGGAAGTCGCGCGACCGGCCGCGCATGATGGTCAGCCCCAACTGATCCGGCAGATACTTGGCAAGTAGTGCAAAACCCTTGTTCACGCGCCCGTTGATGTGCACCGCCTTGTTGCGCATCACCGCCTGATAGCCTTCTTCGGCGACGGCCTCCGACGTCATCCACATGAACTCCGGCATCTTGGAAACCCGCTCGCGAATGTTCGCGACATCGTGGAACTCGCTATACGTGAAGCCCGGGCACACCGCCGTAACGTGCACGCCGGAGCTCTCGAGCTCCAGATGCATCGAGCGCGAAAACTGCACCATAAAACTCTTCGACGCCCCATAAAGCGTCGATCCGGCGGTCCCCGGAAGCATGCCCGCGAGAGATGCGATATTGACGATGTACCCGCGCTTGCGCGCCACCATATCCGGCGCAAGCCGGTGCGCCAGGTCGCACGGCGCCGTCACCAGCACCTGAATGAAATCCCGCTGATCCTCCCACTTCGTCGAGAGATAGTGGCCGGGCACGCCGTAGCCGGCATTGTTGATAAGCGCATCGACGCGCAAGCCTCGGTTTTTCAACTCATCGACGAGCCGCGCCGGCGCAGTAGGATCGGCGAGATCGGCAGCGATCACATGCGCCTGCACCCGATGCTTCGCGCTTAACTCCGTCGCAAGCTGCGTCAGCCGGTCTTCGCGCCGCGCCGTCAGGATCAGATTGAACCCATACTTCCCGAACACGTCGGCAAACGCCTTGCCGATCCCCGCCGACGCGCCGGTGACAAGCGCGGTCAATCTCTCGTCCATCTCTCCCTCCGGGATTGTTCTTCTCTAAAGGTCTCTGGGCCGCATGAAGTCGGCGAGCGCCCCGCCTCCAGCTTTGATCTCGCGCCAACGCTTCATCGGAAACGTGATTACGGCAAGTGTCGCCGTCGCAAACTTCTCGCGCATCCGCCGGTGCAGTCGTTCTTCGTCCGGGGTCTTGGGCGAGGCGCTGAGCTCACCGGCCAATTCTTCAAGCCCCGGATTATGGCCGATCACCATCGCGGAACCGAGCGCATCGTCGAGCTTTCGCAACCGGTCAGAGATAGTGCGCGCTTCCGCCAAATAAAGCCCCGCCTCAAACGTCACCGTGATATCGCCGAGCGACGGCCGCACCAACTCGCACGTCTCCACCGTTCGCCGCGCCGTCGAACACAGCACGAGGTCAGGCTTATAACCCTTAGTCTTCAAATACGCGCCCATCCGCGGCGCCGTCTCGCGCCCGCGCGCATTCAACGGCCGGTCGTGGTCGCTGATCGATCCGTCGCTTTGGTCCGATTTCGCGTGACGCAAAATATAGACGGTCTTCATGCAGCAGGCCCTCGCGCGAACGGAAACCCAAGCAGCCAAAAGAACCGCACCGGCTCGCCGTTGCGGTAAGAAGGAAGCCCAATCGGCATCGTCGCTTGCTCGGCCATGGCTTCGCGACGATACGTGCCGAACATCCGGTCCCAAAGCGAAAGATTGAACCCGAAATTCGAGTTTGTCTCATCCGTCACGGTCGAGTGATGCACCCGGTGCATATCGGGCGTCACCATGACAGCCCGCAAAGCGCCGTCCAACCATCGCGGCAACCGGATGTTCGCATGCGAAAACATCGACGTCGCATTCAGCACGATCTCAAACATCAGCACCGCAATCGCCGGAACGCCAACGATAAGCACGACCGCAATCTTCCAAACCTGGCTGACCAAAATCTCGACCGGATGAAATCGGATGCCCGTCGAAACATCGAAGTCGGGATCCGCATGATGAACCCGGTGCAACCGCCAAAGTGCCGGCACGAAATGCATCGCCACATGCTGCCCGTAGATCGCAAGGTCGAGCGTCACGAACCCAACCACGGCCGCAGCAAGGCCAGTAACGCCGATGGCGGGCAATAACCCCCAGCCGTTTTGCTCAACGTGGACCGCCGCCAAAACGGTCAGTGCCGGGACAACAAAATACGAAAGCCTCAACAGGGCGGTATTGACGGCACTCAAGCCCAGATTGGCGATCCACCGCACACGCCCGAACGCAGGCGTCCGCCGCGGCCAAAACACTTCGGCAGCCGCTAACACGGCAAAGCCGCCTGCAAAAATCGAAAGCCGGAGAACCGCTTCTTCCGCGCCGCCCATCAAACCGGAATGCGCGCGTGCCGTACGATCGCGGCCTTCTCCAATGCCGCCGCCGTCAGCCGGTCGATCTCAAGCCCCGTGCGCAAGCGCTGCAGCACACGATTCTCCTCCGGCAGCACCGGCGCCTCGGCAACCGCAACGTCCAGCGCCAACGCATAAGCCGTCTCGCGCAACGAAGCCGTCAGCGACTCCCGAACCAAGCCGATAACCGCATCGAGCCCTTCGCGCTCCTGCAAGATCGCCGCACACTCGCGGGCGACCGGGATGATCTTATCGTCCCGGAAACCCTTGAACGCCGGCAGCAGCCGCACGGAATCGCCAATCGCATGCAACTCCGCGTCGCTCATGCGCGCGTCGGCCGCCGATACGACGACCATCACGTAGATCAACGCCGAATGCGGATTGAGTGTCGCCGTCATGCCAGCCTCATGTCCCTTGTATTCGCGCGCGACCTTATGGGCGCGGCCGCTGATCGGCAAGCCCGGGTGCGGTGAGAAAGTCCTTAACGGTCGCGATAGCATCGGCGATGCCCACACGCTCGATCTCGACACCCGGTGGCAAGCCGGACAGCAAGCGGCTCGGCGTGCGCGCATCGAGCAACACAAACACGCCGCGATCCGACGCGCGCCGGATCAACCGCCCGAACCCCTGCGCAAGCCGTAGCCGCGTCAGCTGATCGTCATAGCCTTTGCCGAACGCCGCGCGGCGCGCCTTATGCAAGATGTCCGGCCGCGGCCAAGGCACACGCTCGAACACGACAAGGCGAAGCGCCCGCCCCGGCACATCGACGCCGTCGCGCAGCGCATCCGTACCCAGCAGACAAGAATCCTCATCCTCGCGGAACAAATCGACGAGCGACCCCGTATCTAACCCGTCGACATGCTGCGCATAGAGCGGCAACCCCTGCGCACCCAATGCCCCAGCAATCGACCGGTGCACATGCTTCAGTGACCGCACCGACGTGAACAACCCAAGCGCACCGCCGCCGGCCGCCACGAACAAGTCGCGATAAGCACCAGCCAACAAATCGGCATCGCGGTTGAGATCGCGCACGACCAGCACGCGGGTCTGGCGCCCATAGTCGAACGGCGACGCGAACGCGGCACGCACAGGCGGCGTCACCAAATGCCCGGCCCCCGTCCGTATCTCGGCCGAGCGCCAACCGTCCGCCCCCTCCTCCGCTTCCGGCGGCCGGTCGCGCAACGTCGCCGACGTGATGAACGCGCCATGCGACGGCTCCAAAACTTCCGCCGCGAACGCAACCGTCGGATCGATCGCATGGCGGTAGAAACCGATGTCGGTATCCCGCCCGTCGAACCGATCGACCCCTAACCAATCGACGTAGCCGCCGGGCGCAAGTTCGCCGACGCCGCTCAACGCCAGCACCCAATTCGGCAGTTGCAGCTTCGCCCGCCGCTCAATCCCGCGCAGAGCGGCCTCAGCACGCAAGCGATGTTGTGCCAGCTGATCCCCACCGTCTTCACGCAACATCTCGCGCAAAGTCTTGCCGATCTCGTTGAGCGGCTTCGCCAGCGCTTTAAGCGCATCCGCAAACTCGCGCGCGGTATCGGCCAGCAGCGTCGTCGCCGGCGCCACCTCGCACTCCAAGCCATAAGGCGAACCGACGTCTTCCGACCGCGCGCGCACCTGGGTCCGCACCGCGCTCAAGAACCGCTCCATCTGCCCGCGCGGCGTTTCGCTTCCAACGCGGCTTAGCCAACCGTCGCCAGGCAACGCGAGCGCCAACTGCGCCACCTCCTGCAGCTTATCGATCGCTTCCGGATCGCTCTCGAACACCGGCG
>JBJXEH010000286.1:0-10590 GCA_046153995.1 Micropepsaceae bacterium | reverse complement strand
CGGACTTCTTCGTGCGCGCGATTGCAAACCATCTGCTCAATCCGATGAACCCGCCGAAGGTGCCGACGCGTGACGAGGCGAAGGCGCGCGAAATGTGGCTAGATCAACGTGGTTCGGTCGGCCAATTGCTGAACGGCGTCGCGACGTCGCTCGCACGCGGCAACGTGCCGTTCGCTCAAGTCTGGGAAGAGGTCGATTCGTTTGGTTCGGCTGCGGCCAAGAAAGGAGCTGCGGCTGAAATGAAAGTCGCGGCTGAGCGTTTGGCGCGCGAGCAGGTTGATGCGGAAGAGGCCAAGTGGGTCGCTTCGCGCATCTTGGCCGACGGCTCGGTGGATGAGAACGAGATCGCATTGCTGGCGTTCTTGAAGAAGCACGCGCACACGATCGATCCGGCGCTCGACGCGGTGATGAAGCGCGCGGGGCTTTAAGCCCCCGCAGTGTCTCTCGCCGCGCGCGTGTGCTAGAAGCCGGGCAACCGGCTTTGAAATGGCGAGAGATATGACGACGTACGACTTCGATTTGGTGACGATCGGCGCGGGCTCCGGCGGGGTCCGCGCGACGCGTATGGCCGCGCAGTACGGTGCGCGCGCGGCCGTCGTTGAGGAATATCGCGTTGGCGGTACCTGCGTGATCCGCGGCTGCGTGCCGAAAAAGCTGATGGTCTATGCCAGCCGCTTCTCTGAAGACTTCGCGGACGCCGCGGGCTTTGGCTGGCACGTGCCGCACGCGACGTTCGATTGGGCCACGCTGATCGCGAACAAGGACCGCGAGATCGCGCGGCTTGAAGGGCTCTACAAGAAGAACCTCAGCGGTGCCGGCGCGACGTTGTTCGAGGACCGCGCGGTCATGCGCGATCCGCATACTGTGCATCTTCTAAAGGCCGACAAGACGATCACGGCCAAGCACATATTGATTGCAACTGGTGGCCGCGCTTGGGTGCCGGAGGATGTCGAGGGTAACGACCTCGCGATCACGTCGAACGAGGCGTTTCATCTGGAGGCGCTGCCGAAGGCGGTGATGGTGGTCGGCGGCGGGTACATTGCGGTCGAGTTTGCGGGCATCTTCAAGGGGCTGGGGTCGAAGACGCTGCTGGTGCATCACGGCGACGAAATTTTGCGCGGGTTCGATCACGAAGTGCGCGAGCGCATGCGGCACGAGCTGCAGAAGCGCGGGATTGACGTGCATCTGAAGTCGGTTGTGGCGTCGATCAAGGCGGAAGCGGGGCGCAAACGCGTGCGGCTGAAGGACGGAACAGAACACATCGTCGACGAGGTGATGTTCGCGGTCGGGCGGCGTGCCAACACAGGGGCGTTGGGCCTCGAACATTGCGGCGTCGAACTGACGGACAAACGGGCTGTGAAGGTGGACGCTTACTCGCGTTCCTCGCAGCCGCATATCTATGCGGTCGGCGACGTCACGAACCGCGTGAACTTGACGCCGGTCGCGATCCGCGAAGGTGCAGCGTTCGCCGACACCGTGTTCGCCGACAAACCCACAGCCGTGGATCACGCGGACATACCGACCGCCGTGTTCGGCACGCCGGAGATCGGCACTGTGGGTCTGACCGAAGAGCAAGCACGTGCGGCTCACGCAAAAGTCGACATCTACAAGACGGCGTTCCGGCCGATGCGGGCGACGATGTCGGGGCGCGATACGTTGATCTTCATGAAGCTCGTCGTCGATGCTGCCAGCGATCGCGTGCTCGGCTGCCATGTCATGGGCGAGGCTGCTGCCGAGATGATCCAGTGCGTCGCCATCGCGGTGAAGATGAAGGCGACCAAGCGCGACTTCGACGCGACAGTGGCGCTGCATCCGTCCGCGTCGGAAGAGCTGGTGCTGCTCAAGACGAAGTCTTGAGCTACTTCGCGGCGCGCCAGCCCATGATGGCGAGCGCGTTGCCGTCGGGGTCTTTGAAGAAGCGGAGCGCGTGTTCTTTGCCCTCCGCGCGTTGCACGATTTCGGCGTCGCGGTCGAACTTCAGGCCGCGGTTGATCAACGCGGCTTCGGTGGCATGCCAATCGCCGGCGTCGAAGTAGATATAGCTATTGTTCTGCAGCGGGCCGTCGGTCTGCGCATGGCCGATCATCAAACGGGTGCCGCCCGCGTCGAAGAAGGCCATGCCCGAGACCTCGAACATCAGTTTGAGGCCGAGTACGTCGCGGTAGAAGGCAACGGCCTTGGGTAAATCACGCGTGGAGAGAGCGATCTGAGCGATCTTCGAGAGGGACATGGGGAGGCTCCGGTTTGACCTCTCTTAACCCGCCGATGGCCAAAAAGAAAACGGCCCGCCGGTGAGGGCGGGCCGTTTGGAGAAAGAGAGCGGATGTTACGGGGCGCTGCCGCGCGGGACAGTCACGAACGGCACGGACGAGCCTGGCACGAATGTGGTCGGCAGTTTGCCGTCCCACTTTTCGGCGGCCGTCAATGCGACGTAGCCGGGGTTGTCCCGCAGCGCGCCTGCTTTGGCTTGAATGGCGGAGGCTTCGGCTTCGCCCTTGAGGCGGATGGCATCGGCGTCGGCCTTGGCCGCGGTGATACGGGCCGTGGCGTCGGCGGTCGCTTGGACGACCACGCGTTCGGCGTCGACCTTTTTCTGCTCAAGCTCTTGCTTGGCTTTGCGGACGGCGGCTTCGGCTTGAGCGGCACCTTCGATAGCCGCTTCGTACGTATCCGAGAAGTCGATGTTTTCGATCTGAACGGTTTCGATAATGATCGACGACGGGATGCTTTGACGGATCGCGGTTTCGACCTCTTCGCCGAGCTCTTTGCGCTTGTTGACGATCTCGCGCGAGTCGTAGCGGCCGAAGACTTCTTTGAAACGCTTGCTTACGTTCGGGTTGATGATCGTGTCGACGAACGTCGCGCCGTAGCGGGAGTAGACCTCAATCGCTTTTTTCGGATCGACGGCATAGTTCACGGACACCTTTACGTCGGCGACCTGCGTGTCTTTGGAATAGGAGTTGAGCGACGGCGGGCTAAACTTCTGCGACCGCGTCGGTAGCAGGACGACACGCTCCATGCCTGGGATGACGATGTTGATGCCGGGGTAGAGCACGTCGACCGCTTGGCCCCAACGCAGCTTAACGCCGACGTCGCCTTGGTCGATCGTGCGGAACGGCCACAGCAAAAAGATCGCCACTGCAATGACGATTAGAATAACCAGCGGCACGCTCAGGAAGTTCGGAAACCCGCTTGGCATACGGCCGCCTGGGCGCTGCGTGAATACGTTCGACATCAAGTCTCTCCTCGACCTCAATGCCCCTCCCCAGTGGGCCGGATAGGGGCCACGCATGTGGGGGTGACGGGGTTCGCATTCAATTGTGCACGGGAGGGATGAAATGGTTGATAATAGTTGCAATTGAAACTATATTGCGCGCTCAAGACCGCCGATGAGGACACGAAAATGGCTGATTTGTTCGAAAATCCAATGGGAACGGACGGGTTCGAATTTATCGAATACACCGCCCCCGACACCGCCGCGTTGGGGGCCTATTTCGAGAGTTTGGGTTTCCGGGCGGTCGCCCGGCATCGCTCGAAGGACGTCACGCTCTACAAGCAGCACGACGTCAACTTCATCGTGAACGCGGAGGGCGAAAGCCACGGCGCGCGCTTTGCGAAGGCGCACGGGCCGTCGGCCTGCGCGATGGCGTTCCGGGTGCGCGATGCGGGCAAGGCCTACGCGCGCGCGATCGAACTTGGCGCGAAGCCGGCGCACGGCAAGATCGGGCCGATGGAACTCAACATTCCGGCGATCGAAGGCATCGGCGGAAGTTTCATCTATTTCGTCGACCGCTACGGGCCGGGCGCGGTGTCGATCTACGACATCGATTTCGTGCCGACGGACGTGACGCTTGGCTTCCGGCACGAAGGCGTGGGATTGGTCGAAGTCGATCACGTTACGCACAACGTCTATCGCGGCAACATGGACGTATGGTCGGGCTACTATGAGCGGCTCTTCAATTTCCGCGAGATCAAGTACTTCGACATCGAGGGGAAGCTAACCGGTTTGAAGAGCCGGGCGATGACGAGCCCGTGCGGGAAAATCCGTATCCCGATCAACGAGAGCAACGATGACAAGTCGCAGATCGCGGAGTATCTCAACGAGTACAAAGGCGAAGGCATTCAGCACATCGCACTGTCGTCGGAAAACATCTACGAAACGGTGGAGCGGCTGCGCAAAGGACATGTCGCGTTTCAGTCCACGATCGAGACGTATTTCGAGGGCATCGACAAGCGGCTGCCGGGGCACGGCGAGGATACGGCGCGGTTGAAGCGCAATCAGATCCTGATCGATGGCGCGCCGCACGATGGCAAAGGGTTGCTGCTGCAAATCTTCACGCAGAACGCGATTGGCCCCATCTTCTTCGAGATCATTCAGCGCAAGGGCAACGAAGGGTTCGGCGAGGGTAACTTCCAGGCGCTGTTCGAGTCTATCGAGCTCGACCAAATCCGGCGCGGAGTGCTGCAGGCATGAGCAAGAACTGGATCAGTTTCCCAAAGGTCGAAGGCAACGCATCGCGCCAGGCGCACGCGGACTTGCCGGAGGGAACGTATGAGCGCGAGTTGGGCCGCGAAGGCTTCTTCGGGCCCGCGACGCATATGTATCACAAGCATATGCCGACGGCGTGGACGTCGTTCTCCGGGCCGCTGAAGCCGCGCGCGTACGACACGACGAAGTTTTCGGGGTTTGACCCATCGCCGTGGTCGGCGAAGCCGTTACTCGCCAACGCGCATGTGAAGATGCGCGTGTGGCATGCGTCGAGCGCGATGCAGGAACTCGCGCGCAACAGCGATGGCGACGAGTTGTTGTTCGTGCATAGCGGCGCCGGCGATCTCTTCTGCGATTTCGGGCACATGAGCTTTCGCGACGGCGACTACATCGTGCTGCCGCGCGGGACGATGTGGCGGATCGAGCCCAAAGGCGAGTGTTCGCTGCTGTTGATCGAGGCGGTGAACAACGCCTACCGGTTGCCGGACCGTGGCATGCTGGGCGAGCATGCGCAGTTCGATCCGGCGGTGCTGGAGACGCCGAAGATCGACGACCGCTTCATGAAGCAACAAGGCGACGCCGAGTGGAAGGTCGCGGTCAAGCGGCGCGGGCAGATCTCGACGATTGTCTATCCGTTCAATCCGCTGGACGCGCAAGGGTGGAAGGGCACGGTCGTTCCGGTGAAATTGAACTGGCGCGACATTCGTCCAATCGTCAGCCACCGCTATCATTTGCCGCCGTCGGTGCACACGACGTTTCTGGCGGACCGGTTCGTCGTCTGCACGTTCGTGCCGCGGCCGATCGAAAGCGATCCTGGCGCCCTGAAGGTGCCGTTCTTCCACAACAACGACGACTACGACGAAGTGATCTTTTATCACGCGGGCAATTTCTTCAGCCGCGACAACATCAAGCCCGGGATGGTGACGTTCCATCCGGCGGGCTTCACGCATGGACCGCACCCCAAAGCGTTTGCGGCGGGGGCGAAGTCGGAGCGGAAAGAAACGGACGAGGTCGCCGTGATGATTGACGCGCGCGACGCACTCGATCCGTCGCCGGAGTCGGAGGCGGTAGAGGATCGCAGCTACGTCGATAGCTGGCGGGGGGCGAAGTGAAGCTCGCATCGTTGAAGCAAGGGCGCGATGGGAAGCTCATCGTTGTTTCGCGCGACTTGAAGCGGGCTATTGCCGCGGATGGGATCGCGCCGTCGCTGCAGGTGGCGCTCGATACGTGGGAGCGGTCGGCGCCGCGGCTCGCGCAGGTTTATCGCGAGCTGAACGACGGTGCGCCGATCGGGTCGTTTTCGTTCCGGCCGCAGGATTGCGCTGCGCCTTTGCCGCGGGCGTTTCAGTGGGCGGATGGGTCGGCCTATGTCACGCATGTGGAGCTCGTGCGCAAGGCGCGCGGCGCTACGATGCCCGAGTCGTTCTGGACCGATCCGCTGATCTATCAGGGTGGGTCGGATAGCTTCATCGGGCCTTGCGACGATATCCTTGCGGCCGACGAGGCTTGGGGCATCGATATGGAAGGTGAGGTCGCGGTCATTACCGGCGACGTGCAGATGGGCATGTCGCCGGCCCAAGTGGCGCACCACATTCGGTTGCTGATGCTGGTGAACGACGTGAGCCTGCGCAATCTGATCCCGAAGGAGTTGGAGAAGGGGTTCGGGTTCTTTCAATCGAAGCCCGCGACGGCGTTCTCGCCAGTTGCGGTGACGCCGGACGAACTCGGAGAACACTGGCGCGATGGGAAAGTACACCTGCCGTTGCTTATCGATCTCAACGGTGAGCGGCTCGGCTCTCCCAACGCCGGTGTCGACATGACGTTTTCGTTTCCGCAGTTGATCGCGCATGTGGCGAAGACACGCGAACTTGAAGCCGGGTCGATCATCGGGTCGGGTACGGTGTCGAACGCAGATCGCAAGTCTGGTTCGGCGTGTCTCGCCGAAGTGCGCATGCTGGAGACGATCGAGAAGGGCAAGCCGGAGACGCCGTTCGTGCGCTTCGGCGACCGGGTCAAGATCGAGATGAAGCTGCCGGATGGGTCGTCCGTGTTCGGCGCTATCGACCAGCAAGTAAAAAAATACGAGGGACCGAAATGAAGCTCTACGACTATGCGTTCTCTTCCGCTGCATACCGCGCACGGATTGCGCTGAACCTGAAGGGGATTGCGTACGAGCGGGCGGTGATCAGCCTGATCAAGGACGGCGGCCAGCAGCATTCGGCGGCTTACAAGGCGATCAACAGCCAAGCGCTTATCCCGACGCTGGAAGCCGACGGTCACACGATCGGGCAGTCGCTCGCGATTATCGAGTATCTGGACGAGGTTTATCCGTCGCCGCCGTTGTTGCCCAGTTATCCGGCGGAGAAGGCGCGCGTGCGGCAGATCGCTTACGAGATCGCGTGCGACATCCATCCGGTCAACAACATGCGCGTGCGTGCGCAGTTGAAGGCTATGGGTCATCCCGAAGACGAGATCATGACGAAGTGGTACGCGCATTGGATCACGCTGGGCTTTGCGGCGTTGGAGACGCAACTGAGCGCGTCTAAGGAGACTGGTAAGTACTGTCACGGCGACCGGCCTACGCTCGCCGACATTTGCCTCGTGCCGCAGATGGCGAACGCGTACCGGTTCAAGGTGCCGGTCGATGCGTTCCCGACCTTGGTGCGTATCGACAAGACGGCTCGCGAACATCCGGCGTTCGCGGCTGCCGCGCCAGAGAAACAACCCGATGCGGCCTGAGCGCAAACCCGCGGGCGACGGGCTGCTCGAGCTCGAGCATTTTTTGCCGTACCGGCTGTCGGTGCTGTCTAACACTGTCAGCGGGCGGATCGCGAAGAGCTACGAGCTGCAATTTCAGCTGACGATCCCAGAGTGGCGCGTGATGGCGGTGCTCGGGCGGTTTCCAGGCCTGACTGCCGCCGAGGTCACCGAGAGCACCGCGATGGACAAGGTTCAGGTTAGCCGTGCGGTCGCGCGGCTCAAGCAGACGGCGCGTATCGAGCAACGGGCGGTCGAAGGCGACCGCCGCGCGCGGCATCTGTTCTTGACGGCGGATGGGCATGCTGTGTACGCCGAGATCGTGCCGCTGGCGCGCGCATATGAGCGGCAAGTGACGGCGGACTTGAGCGCGGCGGAGCGGGTCCAGTTGGAACGGCTGCTCGACAAGCTCACCGCCGCGGCGATGAAGCTCTAAGCTTGGAGCGCGAAGCCTGGGAGCGCCGCCTTCCAGCCGGCATCGCGGAGCGAAGCACGATGCAGACGAAGGAATGGCGGTCCCGCGGCTATCTTCCTCATTGGGAGGCGGGCGAGGTCGCGCAATCAATCACCTTTCGCCTCGCAGATAGTTTGCCGACGGTGGCGCTTGAAGAACTAGAGCGGCAGCTTCGGCTACTCCCGCCCGACGAGATTTCTGCCGAGCGGTGCATGGAGTTCGAACGAGCGCTTGATCGGGGCCATGGTGAAGCATGGCTAAGCGACGTGCGCGTTGCTGAGATTGTGGAAGGTGCATTCCTGCATCTTGATGGAGAACGCTATCGTCTGCATGCCTGGGTCGTGATGCCAAATCACGTGCACGTTGTTGCAACGCCTCTTGGCAAGTGGACTCTGGCGAGCATCACGCATAGTTGGAAATCGTTTACTGCAACGGCTGCGAACCGGCTCTTGAGTCGCGAAGGCGCGTTTTGGGCACGGGAGTACTTTGACCGCGCCATTAGAGATGACGCGCACTATGCGAACGCGGTCCGTTATGTAGAGCGAAATCCAGAGAAGGCCGGTCTATGTGCTCAGCCTGATCAGTGGCGGTTTTCCAGTGCGTGGAGCAATCGCTGAGTTTCCGCTTCGCGGAAATGCCGGCTGGAAGCCGGCGCTCCCAGGCGTTCGCTACTCCGCGGCTTCGCGGCGGCGGCGTTTTCGTTTGGTGGGTTTGGGGGCGTCGCCGGCGAGGGCGTAGGTTTTGTCGCGGAGGAATTCCATAAGTTGTTTGCGGTCGGGGATCGCTTTGAGTTGTTCGTAGGGGATGCGTTCGCCGATTTGAATGACCATGTCGCGGCCGATGCGGTCGTGGACTTCTTTGAAGAGAAGCGAGAGCCGCAGCGTCATCGAGACGTGGCTTGCGATTTGGAATAGGCGCGAGTTTTGGCCACCGAAGAATACCGGTACGACCGGCGCTTTGCCTTGCACGATCATGCGGGCGGTGAACGTCTTCCATTCCGGGTCTTTTGCTTTGCGGGCGAGGACTGTCGGCGTGGTCGAGACTGTGCCGCCGGGGAAGATGATCAAGACGCCGCCGTTTTCGAGGAGTGCTTTCGCTTCGGCACGCGATTTGATGTTGGTTTCGATGGCCGCTTTCGATTCCTCGAAATCGATCGGCAACAACGCGCTTTTGATCTCGTCGATGCGGTTCAAGAGCGCGTTTGTCAGAATCTTGAAGTCCGGGCGGATGCGCGCGACGAGCCAGCAGATCATGATGCCGTCGAGCACGCCGAACGGGTGGTTGGCGACGATGATCGCCGGGCCTTTCGCCGGGATTTGGGCCAACTGATTTTCGTTGAGGACGATGTTCAGTTGCAGTTTGCGGATGGCGGCGTTCCAGAAACTCTCGCCTTGGCGCGGATGGTCCTGGAAGTCCTGATACATCTCCTTCAATTCGGGCTGGCCGGACATGCGCTCGATCGCGCGGATGACCAGACGTTTGAAGGCGGGATCGTTCGGGGAGGCGTAGGAGAATCTGTCGACTTCGGCGGCCATGGGGTCCCTGGGACTCAAATCGAGCGGCTATCTTGCCCAAAGCCGTGTTTCATGGCGAGAGGTTGAAATTGTGGCTACCGCCGCAGGTTCGCCCGCCTCAAGCGGCTTTCTTGAGCATTCCGGTCGCGAGCATTGGGATCAGGAAGCCGACCGCGAGGGCCGTGTTGGCAATGACGTTCAGGCCGAATCCGGTCGCGATGGAGAGGGCGCTGTCGATCACGTACCAAGCGGCGAGGCCGGCGGCGATCGCGATCCAAAAGGGGCGCCCCTTTTTGCCGAGGTCGATGGCGGCCGGCAGCAGCAGCAGAACGGTGAGGCCCCAACCGATCGTGACGGCGCCCAAGACGCCTTGACTGAAGCGGGTTGGTGCATCGAAGACGAACGGCGCGGGGCCTTTTAGGCTTTCGTAGATGAGGCTGATGGGGCCAGAGGTCGCGTCGAACGCGCCACCTGCGATGACGAAGCCGAACACGATTACGCTTGCAGCCCACACGATGAGCCAAGTCCGCCAGAAGGGCGACATCACGATCCTCCGCTATCCCGGACGTCAGAGATACCCGAAGCGTTTCACTCTGTCAGGGGGTACTGAGCCCAGAGTTTCGTTTCGTGGCGATAGGCGGCGAACAGGTCTGCGAGGCGTGCCGGTTGGTAGCCGCGCTTTGCGTTCTCGGCACCGATTTCCCACATGGTCCGGTATTGCTGCATGAGCGCGCGGTAGGCCTCTGACAACGTTGTCTTGCGGTCCCAGATGTGGGTGGCTTCGGCGCCCGCGCCGTTGACTTCGACGATCTTGAAGTTGCGGCCGGCTTGCAGGTCTTCGATGGTGGCGAAGCGGACGTCGAAGCGGCCGAAGTAGAATTCTTTCACGTCTTTCGCGATGCGGTCGAAGGCGTCCGTCATCGCCTCCGTGACGAGGTGATTGCCGTTCCTAAAGATCGTGCCGCGGCTGTGGCTGCCGGCGTAGGCTATGCGGAACGGTTGGCCTTGCGGCACGATCCAGTCGAGGCGGTCTTTGTGGCGGGGCAGGTAGATGTGCTGCAGCTTTCCTGCACGCGGGTCGGTTTCGATGAGTTTGCGCAATGTCGATTGGCCGTCGCCGAAGACATAGGGGAAGTACTTGAGCGTGACAGAGGTGATACGGCCGCGCGGTTCGCTGGGTTTGCGGATGTAGAAGATGCCGGCTTCCGCTTCGTGGTCGACGAGTGCTTGGAAGACGATGCGTTCGCCGGGCGGGAAGCCGTCGAGATATGTCTGTAGTTCCTGCTCCGAACGCACGCGGCGGACGCCTGCGCCACGGCAGCCGAGGTCTGGCTTGGCGATGAAGGGGAAGGCGAGGCCCGCACGCCTTGCCGGTT
>JBJXEH010000285.1:0-7777 GCA_046153995.1 Micropepsaceae bacterium | reverse complement strand
CCGACGGCCTGAACCGCGGGGCTTTTGGGGCTCAGCGCGTCAACGGCCATGCCGTAGAAGAGCGGGAACGCCAGCGTCGCGATCTTGGCGAGCACAAGCGCCACCATCGCAAGCACAATGCGGGCCTTGAGATCGAAGCGCCCCTCCGGCCACAGGTAGGGCAGAAGCGTGCGAACGGGTGAAAAGTGCGACGTGCCCTTGTGGGCCTCGCCGGCAACGGCAGCTGAACGTCCAGGCATAGTCGGCATGGCGTTGACTTAAGCCATGCCGCGCGCGAGTTCCAGAGCTAGCCCGGCAGAATAAGCGTCTGCCCCGGATAGATGAGGTCGGGGTTGTCGATCTTGCGCTTGTTGAGGCGATAGAACTTCGCCCACTTCTTGCCGTTGCCCAGATGGCGCTTCGAGATCCGCCACAGACTGTCCCCGCGCTTGACGCGAATGACGACGCGCTTCGGCTTTTCGGCAACAGCGCTTGCCGGCTCCCGGAACAGCGCCGACACACCGGCACTCGCGGCAGCAGCCGCACCTTCCGCGATCGGCTTCGACGTCAACACGGCCGGCGCATCCTTTGCCGCCGTCTTCGTATCGTTCGCTGCAACCTTGGGCGCGGGCGCGGCAATTTTGTAAGGCACTTCGGCCTCATCCAACTTTGCGCCGTCTTTTCCGAAGAGTTCGAGCCGCATGCTTTCGGCCGCCTTGTTTGACGCGTTCGCCGCAGCAAGCGACCAAGCCCCCTCGGCATCGGCAACCGTCTCGCCGGCGGGCTTCCCATTGATCTGAACCTTCACCGTCGCCCCGGCATCGGCCTTGCCCGTGAGCTGGGCCTCGCCTGCCGCTGCACCCGCGGTGATCTTCTCGACGATAATCCCGGTCGCCGGCTCGCCCGCCGTCGTCGAGCCGTCTTGCAGCGTCTTGGTCGACTGATCCGCTGCCTTCAGCGTGATCCGCGCAAGGCCACCCGGCGTCGCTGCGGGCCCAATGCTCGCGCGCTGCGGACCAACAATGACGGAGCCGTCCTTGCCCTGCGCCGTCACGTAGAGCTCATGCTGCCTCTTCGCATCCGGCGCCTTGAATTCCAGCGTCCAGTTGCCTTCCGGGTCGGCCGTCGTCCAGCTGATCGGCTTCTCGTCCCACACCAACGACACCGCATCGCCCGGCGTCGCGGTGCCCGTGAACGAGGCATTGTTCTTGTAGTCGAGGCCCGCGGTCGCGATCGACGGTGCGGCACCCGCGACAGGCCCACGCGTCACGTCTTGCGCACTGGCAGGTCCCGCCGCTGTGTCACCTACCGGATTGGTTACGAGCCGCGGTTCAGCCGACACTTGCGACTGCGTTTCGTCCGGCTTGTCGGCAATGTCCGCATCCGGACCCGGCGTCTTCGCCGTGTTGAGCTCCGCCAAACTCACCGTCGCGCTGGTTGACACAGGTGTCGCCGACGCATCGGTCGCCGGGGGCTTGCGCGTGATCCAGAACATCGCCGCGGTGATCGCGATCATCAATCCCAGAATGATAATGACGCGGGCCATGTGCGGTTCACCGTTCTATTGATTTGGAATGTGAATTTAATCTTTGCGAACCTTGCCGCCAAATCGGCAAGGTGGGCCTATCAACAGGTTTTACTGCTGGGCGTCCAACGACTTTAAGTAGAGCGCAATCGCGCGCCGGTCGTCGTCCGTGAGATGTTTCGTCGCGTCTTGAACTACTTCGTCCATCGGGCCTTGTGCGTTGTCGAAGTCCGGCATTGTGCCGCTTTTTAGATACTCGACGATTTCGTCCACAGACCAAGCGGCGAATTCCTTCGCGTTTGTACCCGCCAGCGCGGGAACCTTCCAACCGTCAGGACCGCTGGCGTTTCCTTGCAGAGCTTGCGACGCGATCTGCGCGCCCAGGAAATTGCGCGGTGTGTGACATTCGCCGCAATGCCCGACTGCGACCAAATAGCGCCCGCGATTCCAAGTTGTGTCACGCGCCGGATCGTTTGCGAGCGGTGCCGCGCCGCCGAAGAACAACAGCTTCCACCCCTTCATCAGCGCCCGCCACGAAAACGGAAACGTGATGCCGTCGTGACGCCGCGGCGCGCTCACCGGGGACAGCGTGAAGAGATAGGCTTTGATCGCGAGCGCATCCTCCACCGTCATCGCCGAAAACGACGTGTACGGAAAGACCGGATAAAGCTCCTCGCCGTGCACGCCCTGCCCCTGCGTTAGCGCGCGTACGAAGTCCTCATCGCTCCATTTGCCGATGCCTGTCTCGTTATCGGGCGTGATGTTCGGCGAATGAAACGTCCCGAACGCCGTCTTGAGCGCAAGCCCGCCGGCAAAGGGTTGCCCTCCACCTTTCTTGTCCCAATGACAGCTGACGCAACCGGCCGCACGCGCCACATACGCACCGCGTTCGGCCATGCCGGGAGACGCGCTCGACATGCCGTCTGGAATGCTGACCGACGCGCGCGACGGCCACAGCAGCCAAACAAGAATGGCGGCGCCGATCGCCAGCGCCGTCAGCAGGAGAATGCGCGGGAGCGGCACTACTCCGAAACTTCAGGACCGCGGAACGGCTTGTGGCAACCGCCGCAGCTCTTGCCGACCTCGGCGAACGCCGCTTCCACCTTCGCCTTGTCGCCCGTACCCAGCGCCGCATCGATGTTCTTCAGCGTCGCTGTCATCGCGTCGGCCGAGGCCTTGAACTCCGCGGGCTTCGACCAAATGTCTTGAAGAGCGCGTGTCTTGGTCACGCCAGCGTCGCCGATACCCGTCCCCTTTGGAAACAGCGACACGATGGACTCCGAGAAGGCGATCGCCTCGGCGATTTTGGCCTTTGCCTCGGCCGGCGTCGCCGCTTGTCCGGTGGCCTTCAGTGCGCCGCCGAGCTTCTTCATGCCCTCGATCCGGGCATCGACGGTTTGCTGCGGCGCCGAAGCCGAACTTCCGCACGCAGCGGACACGAAAACGGTCAAGGCTAGAACGGCGCTAGCAACCACAACTCTCATGGATTTCTCCCGCAATCGCGAAGGCGTTGAACTTAACGCATGGTAACGATTGTGACGCCCGCGCCAAGCCCCCACAATTTGCCAGGCAAAACTGTCACGTTTTGGCCTTAGACTCACTCCATGATTTGCATGGTTTCGAAGTGTTCATGTTGCTTGAGTATCTTCCTCTGCGTTCAGCCTTGAGAATAACAAATGCATAAGCTGATTGGGGTCTGCGTTTTCTGTGGCTCCTCCGAAGGGAGCGATCCCGCCTACACCGAAGCCGCCCGCGGCCTCGGCCGTCACATCGCCGAATCTCGCGCGCGCCTGATCTACGGTGGCGCATCGATCGGCTTGATGGGCGAAGTCGCGCGTGCAGCACTTGAGGCCGGCGGCGAAGTCGTCGGCATTATCCCACAGTTCCTGCGCGCCCGCGAAATCGAACTCAACTCCCTCACCGAACTCGTCATCACGCCCGACATGCATGAGCGCAAGACGCGCATGCACGGCCTCTCCGATGCGTTTGTCATTCTGCCGGGCGGCCTGGGCACGCTCGAGGAAGTGCTGGAAGCAATGACTTGGGCTCAGCTTGGCCTGCACAAAAAGCCGATCGTGTTTGTGAACACGAAGGGATTTTGGGACCCGCTGTTCGCGACGTTCGACCGGGTGCACACGCACAACTTCGCGCGCTACGGTCTGAAGGAACTCTACACGGTCGTGAGCCGCGTCGAAGACACGATGCCCGCGATCCATAACTTCCACCGTCAGGCGGCGGAATAGCGTTCCCGCCGGAAGGCTTCCCAAGTGACCAGAGCCAGCGCGCTCCAAATCAGCGCGAACGTCACCACATGGGCCTGCGTGAAAGGTTCGTTGTAAAGGAACACGGCGATCAGCAAACTGATCGACGGCGCCAGGTACTGCAGGAACCCCATCGTCGAGAGCTTGACCAGCCGCGCGCCGGCCGCGAATAGCAGCAGCGGTATCGCCGTCAGCGGCCCTGCGAGAATGAGCATCAGATCGAGGCCGATGCTTTGGTGCATGAAGGCACCATCGCCGTGCGCCGCCATGTACAAAATGTAGCCAAGCGACACAGGCGCGAGGATCAACGCTTCGACCGTCAGACCCTCAAGCGACTCCACCGGCACCGTTTTGCGGATGAGACCATAGATGCCAAAGCTGACCGCCAACGCTAATGATATCCAGGGCAGAAAACCCACCGCCACGGTCTGATTGACCACGCCCAAGACCGCGAGACCGACAGCGAAGAGCTGCACCTTCGTAAGGCGCTCGCCGAGCCACACGACCCCCAGCATGAAACTGACAAGCGGGTTGATGTAGTAGCCGAGACTTGTATCGATGATCCGATCTTCGGTCACGGCCCAGATGAAGAGCCCCCAGTTCACCGCGATCAGCAGCGCGCTCGCCGTAAGCGCCAACAGCACCCTCGGATTGCGCAGAGCCGTCCAGAGCTTGGGCAGGCGGCTCCACGCCGCAAGGGCCGCGATCGCAAAGATCAACGTCCAGACGATCCGGTGCACGACGATCTCGACCGCGCCGACATCGCCGACCTGCTCCAACAACTTCCAGAAGATCGGAATGATCCCCCAGGTCACATAGGCGCTGGCGCCGTAGATCACGCCGCGGTCGATTGAATTGCTCATGTCACACACATAAGGACGACGCCCATCCGCGCGCTATGCCGCCCTGGGCATGGCTGCACCGCGCCTACCGAAGCCCTCACTTCTTCTCGCGGTAGACGTAGCGTTCGTTCATGAACTCGATCAGCGCGAACTCCGTCACCTTCGGCGGCAGCACGTTCAAAATCTGGTTAAGCTCGGCAGACTTACGCGGCAACTGCCCATCCTCGATCCCGGCGGCCCGCATCAGGTCGTTCAACATCGCAGGCTTGAAATCGGCCGGGTTCATGCGCGAAAGCTCCGACTTCACCTTCGCCGCAATCTGGCTGAACCCCTTCGACTTCGACGCCTCCGTCGCATCGTTCAACGCCGCCACAAACTCGCCCGCATTGTCGAACACGTTCTGCCCGATCGAGAGATGCACGTTCGGCTCCGACCCGTGGTAGCCGAACTGCGGCTGCACGAACCATCCGCGCGCTTTCATCTCGTCGATGATGTGAAAGCAGGAAAACTCGTCCGAGGTGAACGCAATCAGGTTCAAGTCCGGTTCGCCCAACAACCGCAGACCAGGGTTCTTGCGAATAGCCTCGACGATCGTGTTCGTGGCGCCATAGATGCGCTGCGCAAATCGCATGTAGCCATCGTCACCCAGGGCATTCAGCACCGCCCACGCCGCCGCCATCGGACCGCCCGACTTTGTCGATTGGATCGCGGGGTTGATGACGGTGTAACCCGTCCAATCCGCCGCTGCATAGATTTGGAAGCGGCGAAGCTCCTTCGAGCGATGCAGGATGACGGACGCGCCTTTCGGGCAGTACGCGTACTTGTGGTAATCCATCGACATCGAGGTGACGCCGGGCACGCGAAAATCGAACTCACCAAGCTTCGCACCAAGCCGCTTGAAATACGGCAGCAGAAAGCCGCCGATACAGCCATCTACGTGCAAGAGCAGCTTGTGCTTTTCGGCGATCTTGCCGATCGCCTCGATCGGGTCGAGCACGCCGTGCGCGTACGACACGGCAGAGGCCACGATCATAATCGTGTTCGGCGTGATCGCCCTTTCGATCGCGGCAGGATCGGCCTTGAACGTCTTCGGATCGACGGGAACCAAAACCTGCTTCACGTCCATGTAGTGGCAGCCTTTTTGGAAGGCCGCATGCGCCGTGACGGGCAAGATGATCTCAGGCGTCTTGATGTGCGGCTTCGTCGCGCGGGCATTGTCCCGCGCAGCCTTCACCGCCAGCATGCAGCTTTCCGTGCCGCCGCTCGTGAAGTTGCCGACGACACCCGGCACGCCGCCCAGATGCGCCGCCGCCATCGCAGTCAGTTCGTTCTCAATCAGCATCATCGACGGATAAACCGTCGGGTCGAGACCGTTCTCGGTGAGGTACTCCATGTACGCCCACTTCGCGATCTCTTCGATGTCGGGACCGGGGTCGTAGATATAGGCAAGCGTCTTGCCTTCGCGCCACGGAAGGTCCCGGCCCGAAAACGCTTTCAGTTCCGTCTTGATTTGATCTTTCGACTTGCCGTTTGCCGGTATCTTCATGGGGCCCCTGTCACGCGCGTGACGGAGGCGCCCCGTCGCGCAGCAATTTGTAGGTGATGGAGTCGATCAACGCCTCGAACGAAGCATCGACAATATTCGGCGAAACGCCGACTGTCGACCAGCGATTGCCGGCCCCATCCGCGCTCTCGATCATGACCCGGGTGACGGCCTCCGTACCCGCGGTCAGGATACGCACCTTGTAGTCGACGAGTTTCAAGTCCTCGAGCCACTTGGAGTAGCGCCCCAAATCCTTCCTGAGCGCGTTGTCGAGTGCGTTCACGGGACCGTTCCCCTCCCCCACGCTCATCAGCCGCTCGCCGTCGGCCTGCACCTTCACCACAGCCTCGGACACCGTGACCTCTTCGCCAAGTGCATTGTGCCGCCGCTCCACCGACACGCGGAACCCGTCGACCTTGAAATAGGACGGCACCTTGCCCAGCGCCCGCCGCGCCAACAGTTCGAGCGAAGCCTCAGCCCCGTCGTAGGCATAGCCCAAAAACTCCCGCTCCTTGATCCGCTCCAACAGTGCCGAGATACGCGGGTCTTTCGAATCGACGTCGATCCCAAGCGCCGCGATCCGTCCGACCAGGTTCGACCGGCCTGCCTGATCCGAGACCGGAATCTTGCGCGCATTGCCGACCGTTTCCGGCGGAATGTGCTCATACGTCCGCGGGTCCTTTTGAACTGCAGAGGCATGCAGCCCGCCCTTGTGCGCAAACGCCGACGCACCGACATAGGCCGCATGCCGGTTCGGCGCACGGTTCAAGATCTCGTCGAGTTGCCGCGAAAGATGCGTGATGTCATTCAGTTTCGCCGGTGCGATCCCCGTCTCGAACCGTTCGGCGAACCCCGGCTTTAACAGCAACGTCGGGATTAGCGAAACAAGATTGGCGTTCCCGCACCGCTCGCCGAGCCCGTTCAGCGTTCCCTGAATCTGCCGCACGCCCGCGTCGACGGCGGCCAGCGTATTGGCGACAGCGTTTTCGGTATCGTTGTGCGCATGGATGCCGATGCGATCCCGCGGAAACTTCTTCACGACCTCGGCCACGATCCGCGACACCTCATGCGGAAGCGTCCCGCCGTTCGTGTCGCACAGCACGACCCAGCGCGCGCCGCCGTCCAGCGCCGCCTCAAGGCAAGCGAGCGCGTAGTCCGGGCTCGCCTTGTAGCCGTCAAAGAAATGCTCGGCATCGAACATCGGCTCGCGCCCGCGCGCCTTGACGGCCGCCATGCTCTCCTTAATCGCCGCGAGGTTGTCGGCGCGCGGAACCTCAAGCACGACATCGACGTGAAAGCCCCACGACTTGCCGACGAGGCAACACGCATCCGCCTTTGCATCGAGCACGGAAGCCAAGCCCGGATCGTTCGACGAACTGCGCCCGAGCTTCTTCGTCATCCCAAACGCGACGAGCTTGGCCTTCTTCAACGCAGGCGGCGCGCCGAAGAACGTCGTGTCCGTCGGATTAGCCCCAGGCCACCCGCCCTCAATGTAATCGATCCCAAACGCGTCCAGCAGCAGCGCAATCTGCCGCTTGTCCTCGACGCTGAAGTCGACCCCCTGCGTCTGCGCGCCATCGCGCAACGTCGTGTCGAACAGATAAAGCCGCTCGCGCGTCATGACACC
>JBJXEH010000284.1:0-9060 GCA_046153995.1 Micropepsaceae bacterium | reverse complement strand
TCTTCGTGTGCGTCGCTTCCTGCGTGATCACGCCCGCGCGCCCGACTTCGGACCCTGTGCCGGATGTCGTCGGTACGGCGATAACGGGCGCGATGCCCTTCGGATCGGCGCGCGTCCACCAATCGCCGACATCCTCGAAGTCCCACATCGGCCGCGTCTGCCCTGCCATGAACGCAATAACCTTGCCGACATCGAGGGCGGACCCGCCGCCGAACGCGACAACGCCGTCGTGCTTACCGGCCCGCAGAACGGCCACGCCGGCCGCGACATTCGACTCGACGGGATTCGATTTGATCTCCGAGAACACACCAACGCCCAGACCGTTAAGAGATTCGACCGCCGCGCGCGTCATCGGCAAAGCCGCCAAGCCCGGATCGGTCACGAACAAAGGCCGCGCAATACCCGCCGCCTTGCAGACATCGGCGAGCTCGGCGACGCGTCCCGCGCCGAAGCGCACACTCGTCGGGTAGTTCCAATTTGCTTTCTGAGTCATAGAGCGTGTCTCAGATGATAGGACTTCGGCCGCGTGAGCATCTCGTACCCGATCGGCGAAAGCGACGCCCCGCGCCCCGTATCCTTCACGCCCGTCCACGCGAGCGCCGGATCGAGATAGTCGCAGCGGTTCATAAACACCGTGCCCGTCTCGACCTGATCGCCGATCCGCTCCGCCGCCTCCAGATCGCTCGTCCAAATGCCGGCGGTAAGGCCGTAAGGCGAATCGTTCATCAGCCGGATCGCCTCTTCGTCCGACTTCACCTTCATGATGCCGACGACCGGTCCGAAGCTCTCCTCCATCATCACGCTCATCGAGTGATCGACGTTTGTGAGAACTTGCGGCGCGAGATACGGCGAGCCTTCCTTGTTCGCCGAGAACGCCTTCACATCGACGTGGCCCCTCGCGCCCTTGGCCAGCGCCTCCGCTGTCTGTTTGCGCACGATCTCCGCAAAGCGCGTATGCGCCATCGGCCCGAGTGTCGTCTTCTCGTCGAGCGGGCTACCGAGCACGTACTTCCGCGTCAGGTCGACGAACCCATCCAGGAACTTGTCGTACACCGCCTCGTGCACATAAATGCGCTCGATCCCGCAGCAGCATTGGCCGGAGTTGTAGAACGCGCCATCGACCAGGTTCTCGACCGCATGGTCGAGCTTCACGTCCGCCCTCACATAAGCCGGGTCCTTGCCGCCGAGCTCGAGCCCCATCGTCGTAAACGTGCCCGCTGCCGCACGCTCGATCGCTTTCCCGCCTTCGACCGACCCCGTGAAGTTCACATGATCGACCGATCCGGACGACAACATGCGCGTCGTCTGATCGTGGCTGAGCACGATGTTCGTGAACAACCCCTTCGGTGCACCCGCCTTCTTCATCGCTTGATCGAACCGCTCGCCGACCAAGATCGTCTGCGACGCGTGCTTCAAGATCACGGCATTGCCCGCGATCAGCGCCGGCACAATCGTATTCACCGCCGTCAGATAGGGATAGTTCCACGGCGCGACGACGAACACGATCCCCGCAGGCATGCGCTTGATCATCCGCTTGAAGCCCGCCTTCGGATCGGCGGGCAAAACGGGTTTCAACGAATCCTCGGCGATCGTCGCCATATAGCGCACGCGCTCTTCAAACCCGCGAAACTCGCCGCCAAAGCGCACCGGCCGCCCCATCTGTTCGGCGAGCTCCGGCACGATCTCCTGATTCATGGCGAGCATCGCATCCATGAACTTGAGCGCGAACGCGCACCGCGCCGCGATCGAAACGCTCGCCCATTCGCGCTGCGCCGCGCGCGCCGATTTCAGCGTCGCGTCGATCTGCGCGTCGCTCGCGACCGGCCGCCGCGCCACCTCGCGCCCATCGATCGGCGAAATACAAACGATGTCCGTCATGATGACCTCAGATGATCTCGAAATACCGCGACAATTCCCAATCCGTAATCGCCTTGCGGAACTCGCGTTCTTCCCATTTCCGCGTCGCCGCATAGTGCTCCACAAACGCGTCGCCGAACAAGCTACGCGCCGGCTTCGACGCCTCCAAACGTTCCGCGGCTTCCCAAAGCGTGCGAGGCAACGCGCGGTTCTTCGCGAACTTCTTCTCGTACGCATTCCCCTCGATCGCGGCGTCGGGTTCGACCTTGTTCTCGATCCCCCAAAGTCCCGACCCGATCGCGCACGCCAGCGCGATGTAGGGATTGATGTCGGCCGCCGCGATCCGGTACTCGACCCGCTGGCTCTTCGCCGACCCTCCGATCACGCGCAACGCACACGTCCGGTTCTCGAAGCCCCACGTCGCATCCGTCGGCGCCCAGAAGCCTGGGATCAATCGCGTGTACGAGTTTACTGTGCAGGCGATCATCGCGAGCAATTCGGGCATCAACTTCTGCTGCCCCCCGACGAACCAGCGCATCGTATCCGACATGTGATGCGCCCCCTTCTCGTCGTAGAATGCGGACTTGCCCTTTTTGTCGATGAGCGACACGTGCAGATGCCCCGATTGCCCCGGCCAGTCGCGCGACCACTTCGCCATGAACGTCGCCATCAACCCGCGCCGCTGGGCCAACACCTTGCAATAAGTCTTGAACAGCGCCGCCCGGTCGGCAGCGGCCACGGCCTCGCAATACTCGATCGCGGCTTCCAAAACGCCGGGTCCGGTTTCCGTGTGCAAACCCTCCAGCGGAAAGTCCATGTCGCGCCCGAGCTTCATCAGCTCGTGATAAAACTCCGCGTGCACGGAAGAACGAAGCGTCGAATAGCCGAAATACCCCGGCGTCCAGTTCTTGAGACCCCGATAATTCTTCTCACGCACCGACTGCGGCGTCTCGTCAAAGACAAAGAATTCGAACTCCGCCGAAGCATTGACCGCAAAGCCCATGTCGGCAGCACGCTTGATCACACGCCGCAAAAGCCCGCGCGGACAACATTCCTCGGCCCGGCCCTCGAACTCGGCGAGGAACATCAGCATGTCGCCTTCGAACGGAATGGCGCGGCAAGTTTCGGGCAGCACGCGCACGTTCGCGTCCGGATAGGCCGTGTGCCACCCGGTCAGTTTCACGTTGTCGTAGAGCTGATCGTTCGAGTCCCACCCCAAGACGACGTCGCAAAACCCGAACCCCTTCTCGAGTGCGGAGAAGAACTTGTCGCGCGCCATGTATTTGCCGCGCAACACGCCGTCGATGTCGAACACGCCGACTTTGACGTGGGAAAGATTACGCGCCTCGACGATGGCGCGCGCGTCTGCGGCGGTTTTAACTTGGCGAGGGTCCATGGGGTCGCTCCAAGAGTGCGCCCAAATAGAAAGGAGGCCGCGCCCGCACGCAACCTCCTTAAATCGTCACTCCACCGTCAGTGGTTCTTGTACTTCGCCTTACCCTTGGAGATCGCAAACTCCTCCTCCGGCGACAACACCAATTTCGTGCGTCCGAAGATCGCGAAATAGACGATCGTAAGTGCGTAGTAGATAGCGACCCAAAGCACCGGTTCGCTGAACGCCGGGTCCGTCACTTGGAACGAAATCGTGACGATCGCAATTGCAAGCGTGAGCAACGCGCCGGGTATCCCGAACGGGCTTCGATAGGGACGCTCGATATTCGGCATATCGATGCGAAGCAGAATGAACGACACCGCCTGCATGACATAGGAAATCATCGCCCCGAACACGGCCATGTTAAGCAGCGCCGCACCGATGAACGCGCCTCCCTTCTCTTGCCCGTAGATAAACCAGATTGCGAGCATAACGCTGAGCCCCATCACCGTACCGGCAAGCAACGCAACCTGCGGTGTCTGGTGCGTGCCGTGCGTCACCGACAGGAAGCGTGGGAAATACCCCGCGCGCGATAGCGAGAAAATCTGCCGCCCGTACGCGAAGATGATCGCATGAAAGCTTGCGACCAGTCCTGCAATCGCGACCAGCGCCAGAATTTTAGCGACATCCGTCCCGAACAGCGTTCTTAGGCCTTCGAGCAACGGCTCGCCCGACGCCTTCAGACCCCACGAGCCCGGCGCAAGACTTGAGTTCAGCGTCAGCACCAAGAACGCGCTCGCCATAAGCGTGAAGAAGCCGAGCAGAATGCCTTTGGGCATGTCCTTGCGTGGATCGTGCGACTCCTCCGCTGCAAGCGGCAGCTGCTCGATCGCGAGATAAAGCCAGACTGCGAACGGCAATGCCGCCAACACGCCGTGGATGCCGGCCGGGAACCAGGGCCCGCCTCCCTCCGGCAAGTTGACAAGCCCGCCGTCGGCGCCCACGCCGATGTTCAGCGCATTCTTCGCGAAGTCGATGTTGGGCAGTGCAGCGACATAAAAGAAGACGAGGCACCCGAGCGCCAGCAATGTCACGAACGTCGTCACACGGAACGAGAGTTCGACGCCGAACAAGTTTGCACCCACGAAGATCGCATAACCCAAGATCCAATAGAGCGGCTGAACCTCCGGCCCGGTCTCCATAATCGCGCCCATATAAGACCCGATGAAAAACACGACGACCGCCGGCGTCAGCACGTACTCGATGTTCTCCGCCACCCCTGTGACAAATCCGCCCCACGGCCCCATTGCCGAGCGCGCGAACGAGTAGGCACCACCCGTGTGCGGCAGCGCGGGCGACATTTCGGCAAGCGAATAGGTCAGGCCCAAATACATGATCGTGATGATTACAGTCGCCGCGAACATCGAGCCCCAACCGAACGCGAGCCCGAAATTCCATCCCGAGAAGTGACCTGAGATAACGGCGCCAACGCCAAGCGCCCACAGCGAAAAGACGCCCGCATAGCGGCGCAGCTTGCGTTTCTGAAAGTACTCGTCGCCGACCTTCTCGTATTTGACGCCCTGCGGTCCTGTGTCAGCCATGGGGTTTCAATCCTCCAAAGTCTTGTCCGAGTCGGGAAATCGTCTCACCGAAACGCAAAGTGCGCAACGAAGCTGCTGTTAACGATTTGGCGGTGAGATTAGCGCGGTGAACTTCAACCTCCGTGCACTGAGCACCCGCAACAACGCGCAACAGGATCGACGATGACCGACTTGAGCCAGATCGCCGAACTCACGCTTCGCATGGGCCTCGCGACCGCGATCGGCGGCGCGATCGGCTTGAACCGCGACATGCACGGCAAACCTGTGGGCTTGCGCATGTTGGGACTCGTCGCACTCGGCGCGGCGCTGGCGACAATCTCGGTCTCGGGCTTTACGGCGAACGCCTTCCCGGCCGACGCGGTCAGCCGTGTCATCCAAGGCGTGCTGGCGGGCGTGGGCTTCTTAGGCGCGGGCGTCATCATGCGCGACGAAGTCGGCAACGTTCACCGCTTGAACACGGCAGCATCCGTTTGGGTGACGGCGGCCATCGGCGTGGTCTGCGGCCTCGGCGAATACACGATCGCCGTGATCGGCGCCGCGTTCGTACTCATCCTGCTTACCGTGGGTGCGGAGGTGGACCACCGCTTCTTCGGCAAGTTCGCAAAGAAAGAAGACGCGCGCGACTAAGCCTAATCGAGCGCGACAGACGCCAGCGCGTCCTTCGGAATGCCGTAGTAGTCCGACAGCTCCTCGTGGTCGTGCCCGTAGTCGTAAACGAGTTCGTCGCCGGCCTTGATGTCGCGCGTGGCGTAAAACTCCATCGTCTGATCCGCATAGTTCGACACCAGCGCCACGTTCTCCGGCAGGCCGTGGTTGATCAAACTGCCGAGCCCAAGCACGACCGCCAAATCGTCCTCATCGTTCCACTGAAACACATACCGCCCCACGACGGTCTCATCCGTGTGATCGGACTCCGCTCCCGGCACCAAAATGATCGGATCGGCGAGCACCAACGCCCCCTTCGCAATGTCGCGCGCGGCAAACACGCAACGGCCCTTTCCGGGCACTTGGCGGACAATCAGGTTCGACGAATGAATCGGGGTCAAAGGGATCTCTCTACAGCTGACAACCGGCGGGCGAGCAACCTACTGATCATGAACGCCGGATCAAGCGATTTCCCCCGCATTCCAGCGTTTTCTTTTTCACCTCAGCGTTACGTGACGAAAGCGCGAACGCCCACTAAGTTCCGCCCCAACCATCCAGGGGTTACCAATCGACATGAAAAGACGTTCGTTCTTAGCAGGCGCCGCCGCGACGGCCGCCCTCACCGTTTCGACGCCCGCCGTGGCGCTCGCCAAGACAAAGAAAAAGGAGACAGCATTGGGACCGTTACTCGAACCGTGGTCGGGCCCGAACGGCGGCATCCCGCGCTTCGACCAAGTGAAGACCGCAGACTTCAAGCCCGCCTTCACAAAGGGCATGGACATGCTGCGCGCCGAAGTCCGCGCCATCACGACGAACAACGCCCCCGCGACATTCGACAACACGGTGATCCCGTTTGAAGACGCCGGCCGCCCGTTCGGCCGCGTCGCCAACTTCTTCGGCGTCTACACCTCGACGATGAACGACAAGGCGATGCAGGCGCTCGACACCGAGATGTCGCCGGTGCTCGCCGCCTTCGGCGACGAGATCATCCAGAACGACGCTTTGTTCCAACGCCTCAAAGCGGTGCACGACGGCCGTCAAGCCGCGAACCTGAATACCGAACAGCAGCGCCTAACGGAGGTCTACTACAACCGCTTCGCCCGCCAAGGCGCCGCGTTGAACAAAGACCAGAAGACGCGCATGGCCGAAATCAACAAACGCCTGGCGACGCTTTTCACCCAGTTCGGCCAGAACCAACTTGCGGATGAAGAAAACTACAAACTCACGATCGACAAAGAGTCCGACTTAGCCGGTCTGCCGCAGTCGCTCCGCGACGGCGCTGCCGAAGCGGCAAAAGAAGCGAAGCAACCCGGTAAGTGGATGTTCTCGAACACCCGCTCGTCGATCGAGCCGTTTCTCGTCTTCGCCGACAACCGTGCGCTGCGTGAAAAGGGTTGGCGCATGTGGGTCAACCGCGGCAACAACAACGACAAGAACGACAACAAGGCGATCGCCGGCGAAATCCTGCAGCTACGCGCCGAACGCGCGCGCCTGCTCGGCTTTCAAAGCCACGCGCACTGGATCGTCGCCGACAATATGGCGAAAACGCCAGAAGCAGCGATGGGCCTGATGATGAAGGTCTGGCCCGCTGCCGCCGCTGCCGTGAAAGAAGACGTGGCTGCGATGCAGGAACTCGCAGACGGGGAAGGCGCGAAGTTCAAGATCGAGCCGTGGGACTACCGCTACTACGCCGAGAAGGTCCGCAAAGCGAAGTACGATATCGACCAGAACGAAGTGAAACCCTACCTGCAGCTCGACAAGATGGTCGAAGGAATGTTCTGGGCAGCGGGCCAGGTCTACGGCCTTGAGTTCGCACAACTGTCAGGCATCCCCGTCTATCACCCGGACGTGACGGTCTACGAAGTGCGCCGCGGCGGCGGCCGAATCGGCCTCTTCTACTTCGACCCGTACGCGCGGACCGGCAAGCGTTCCGGCGCCTGGATGAACGAGTACCGCACGCAGGAGAAGTTCAAGGACGGCATCACACCGATCGTGTCCAACAACTGCAACTATGTGAAGGGCAAGCCGGGCGAACCGGTGCTGATCTCCTGGGACGACTCGAACACGCTGTTTCACGAGTTCGGCCACGCACTGCACGGCCTGCTCTCGCGCGTGACCTACCCGACGCTCGCCGGCACCAGCGTGAAACGCGACTTTGTCGAGTTCCCGAGCCAAGTGAACGAGTACTGGTTCGAAACGCCGGAACTGCTGAACAAGTTCGCGATCCACTATCAAACCGGCAAACCGATCCCGAAGGAACTCGTCGAACGCATCCTGAAGGCCGGGAACTTCAACCAAGGCTTCGAGACGGTCGAATACCTCTCGAACGCGATCTACGACATGAAGCTGCATTTGGCGGCGACGCCGGATAAGCGCATCGACATCGCCGAATTCGAAAAGGCGGCGATGGCCGAAATCGGCATGCCGAAGGAAATCGTGCTCCGCCATCCCGCCGCCGCGTTCGGCCACATCTTCCAAGGCGACGGCTACTCGTCGGGCTACTACGTCTACATCTGGGCCGACGCGATGACCGCCGACGTCTTCGAAGGCTTCCAAGAAATGGGCGGTCTCTACGACAGGACGGCCTGCAAGAAGCTCGAAGACGCGATCTTCGCGGTCGGCAACTCCATCCCGCCCGACGAAGCCTTCCGACGCTTCCGCGGCCGCGACGTCGACACGAACGCCCTCATGCGCGACCGCGGCTTCCCGGTCAGCTAACCAATCGGCGCGGGCCGGGAGCAATCCTGGCCCGCGTTGACTGCCGCGCGTCATCGTCTAACGTACCGGCGACGGCAGACGCTTCAAGACGTCTCCAACGGAACCTCGGTTCTTAGCGGAGATCTCTGGGGCTACCCCAGGGGAGACTTCACACGCATCCAAGCCACGGCAAAACACTCGGTCGTAGAATCGACATTTTGTTTTGCACGACACGATGGGTTGAAGCGCTCTGCCGTCCCACAACGCGGACAACGCCATGAGCCGCTTCCGCAGAATCGCTCGGACGCTAGCGGCCACCCTGTTGGCTGGACCATGGACGAAAGCGACCTTGCGCAAGCGCGCGCAGGAAGCTTTTGGCCAAGGTTACCGCAACCGTGCCGACCTTCTGGTCGAAGAGGTTATCGCTGCGCAACGATCACCTTACCCGCCTCACCGCAAAGCGCTCGAGCGCCTTGTTCGGGACGGCACTGCAATCGATGACTTGTCCGAACGAGCGATACAAAGACTGCTTGGACTGCGGCCCAAACTCAAGCCACCGCAGTTCAAACCCATTGCCACGCTTGAAACCATGGCGATCCCTCGGCTCGTCACGACAAGGGACCTCGCTCGCTGGCTGGACTGCCCGATCAATCAGTTGGATTGGCTGACCGACGAACGTCGCACGCTCGAACGTGAGAAAATCGACCGCCTGCAGCATTACGACTATCACTGGCGCCAAAAGCGTTCCGGCGGCTGGCGCTTGATCGAAGCGCCTAAGCCGAGGACGAAAATCATGCAACGGCGCGTCCTCGGCGAGATTCTAAACCACCTTCCCCCGCACGATGCCGCCTACGGCTTCGTGGCCGGCCGGTCCTGCGCCGAGGCCGC
>JBJXEH010000283.1:0-8496 GCA_046153995.1 Micropepsaceae bacterium | reverse complement strand
AAAGCGATGGCCGAGAAGGCGAAGGGCCAAAGCCCGATGCCGGGTGCGGGCGGGCAGATCGTGCGGGCGCAAGATCTGCAATCGATGCTCGATCAGATTCAGAATTTGGCGAAGCAAGGGTCGCGCGCGGCAGCGCAGCAGCTGCTTTCGCAGCTGCAGGACATGCTCGAAAATATGCAGGTGGCGGGCGGCGGGCAGATGACCGGCGAGCAGAAGTCGGCGACGGAATCGCTCGAGAAGCTCGGCCAGATGATCGCGCGGCAGCGCGCGCTCATGGACAAGACGTTCCGCGAGCAACAGCAGGCACTTGAGTCGGGCGTGAAGAAGCCGTCGGGTTTGAAGGGCGAGCAGGAGAAGCTCAGCGACGAACTCAGCGCCTTGATGAAGAAGGCCGGGCCCGGCGAGATGGCGCAGGCGATGCGCCGCGCGCAAGACGCGATGGACGATGCAGCGGACAAGCTTGCGAACGGCGAACTTGGTAGTGCCGGCGAGAACCAGCAAAAGGCGATCGACGAGTTGCGCAAGGGCGGTGAGGCGGTGGCGAAGCAGCTGCTGCAGCAGATGCAGGCGCAAGGCGCGGCCGGGCCGGGACAAGGCATCGGCCAAGGCGAGAACGAAGACCCGTTCGGGCGGCCGCAAGCTTCTTATGGGCAGTCGCTGGGCGGCTCGGTGAAGGTGCCGGACAAGCTCGACATTCAGAAGGCGCGCGAAATTTTGGAAGAACTGCAGCGCCGCGCGGCCGAACGCGGGCGGCCGATCAACGAGCTTGAGTATATCGACCGGCTTTTGCGGCGGTTTTAGCGGCGCGCACGCTTCGTCGCGGCTCTTGTAAACTTGCGGCCTCGGACCAATTTTAGCGCCAACAACGCTAATCCCGAGGACATCTTATGACACTCGCTCTCAGAAAATCCGCCGACCGGGGCCACGCCAATTTCGGTTGGCTCGACAGCCGCCACAGCTTTTCGTTCGGCCAGTATCACGACGACGCGCATATGGGCTTTGGGCCGTTGCGCGTGATCAACGACGACCGCGTCGCGCCGGGCGGCGGGTTCCAACCGCACGGACATGCGGACATGGAGATCATTTCCTATGTCCTGGACGGCGGGCTGGAGCACAAGGACAGTCTCGGTACCGGTTCGGTGATCCGGCCGGGCGACGTGCAGCGCATGTCGGCGGGCACCGGCATCCGGCACAGCGAATTCAACGCTTCGAAGACCGATCCGGTGCACTTTCTGCAGATCTGGATTATTCCGGAACGGCCCGGCATTACGCCCAGCTACGAGCAGAAAGCGTTCAGCGCGGCGGAGAAGACGGGCAAGCTTCGCTTGGTCGGCTCGCGCGACGGACGTGAGGGATCGGTCACGATCCACCGTGATGTGGATTTCTTCGCGACAATGCTGCGCGAGGGTCATGCTGTGTCGCACGAGCTGAAGGCAGGCCGTAGTGCGTGGGTGCATGTCGCGCGGGGCAGCGTCCGGCTCAACGGCACGACGCTTGCGGCGGGCGACGGCGCGGCGATCGAAGCTGCAGGCACACTCACGCTCGACGGCGCGAACGACGCGGAAGTGTTGCTCTTCGACATGGCGGTTTGATGAATGCTTACGCGTTTGGACGGAATTGAAACGCCAAGCACGCCAAGCCGGTCGTGCTCCCCCACGTTCTACTGATGACGCGGCGATGCCGACGTTTTCTCACACGAAGCAACGAAGAAACGAAGCAGTGCTTCTCTTCGGCGCGTAGCGCCCGTTTAGATTTTGACAGCGCGCCTGCGGCGCGCCGGGAGCTATCTTCGTTGCTTCGTGTGAAACCTGTCCTATAGCGGTCCCGTCACACGCCGGACGCCGAAGCTCACACGACCAGCTTTGCGTACTTGGCGTTTCAACTTTTCAGACGAGGAAGTTGGCGGCGCGCTTGGGTGGGGCTTCTGCTTGCAGCGTGGCGAGCCAGCGTTTGCACGAGGCGCGGCCTTCGCGGTGCAGGAGTTCGATCAGCCTTGCATCGGGGTGGTTTTGGCTGGCGCCGCCGACTTCGTTCATGAGTGCGTCTTCGCCGATTTCGTGCAGACGCATGCCGGACAGGCGGCGGCCGAGCGCGCTGCGCTGCGCGCCGCTTTCCACGGTCACGCGCCGTAGCCGGTCGAGTTCGTCGAGTTCGCGCTTCAAGGGTGCGTCGAAGACGACGCGGTTCAGGCGGGTTTGAATCTTTGGGGCGGTGACGGGTAGGCCGCGGTCGCTCGCCGGGTTCAAGCGGACCAGAACCACATCGTTCGCGCCGGTTCTTTCGATCAGCGAGAGCAGCGGCGGGTTCGACGAATAGCCGCCGTCCCAGTAGTGGCCGTCGTCGAGCTTCACCGCTTGGCTCACTTGCGGGAGGCAGGCCGAGGCGAGCAGCACGTCGAGCGTCAGTTCCTCGTTTGTGAACAGACGGGCAGCGCCCGTCTCTGCGTTTGTTGCGGCGATCAACAGCCGGATCGCGTTTGGCGTGCGTAGCGCTTTGACATCGACGAAGTCGCCGAGGATCTGGCGGAGCGGGTTCACGTCGAGCGGGTTGAATTGGTAGGGCGAGACAACGCGCGAAAGCATGTCGCGCATGATCGCGGTGGCGGAGAGTTCGAGGTCGCGGCCGAAGGCGACGGCTTCCAGCGTGGAGGGTCTGAGCGGGCTAAGCCGCGCGACCTGTGCCAGCGTCTGCCAGAACGCGGCGAGGCGCGTACGTGCGTAGGGTGCGCCGCCTTGCGCGTGGGCCGAGGCCAAGACTGTGGCGTTGATGGCGCCCGCGCTGGCACCGCTGATCGCTTCAATGTTCAGGCCTTCTTCGAGTGCGCGGTCGAGCACGCCCCAGGTGAACGCGCCGTGTGCGCCGCCGCCTTGCAACGCGAACACGACAGTGCGCGGTGCGCGCTTGCGGGCGAACGGGATAAGCACCGCGGCGCCGCGTTCCGCCTGTGGCGATACGCGTCTGCGAACGAAGAGCGCGCGCAGCTTGTCGAGGATTGCGATGTTCTGCATCGGCGCAGACTCGCTTGAGGAGTCGCGACGTGCAAGGGCTCGCAACGTGCAATCGGCCGGACCCCCTTGAACAAGTCTTCATCATCGGATTGCGGTGCGCGGCGTCACGCGACGCATCGCCGCGCACAGTATGCGCTGAATGTGCTGGACACTTTAGCGGTGGGGCCAATCGCTGTGGCGGTGGAGACTCTGTCAGATTCAACACGAAGATCGCGAAGGTCCACGAAGTAGCCACGAAGGTTTCTGTGGCCGTTGAAATGTTGCGGCTCCCGCCTGCCTTCCACTGGCGCTTCGCGCCATTGCTCCTGTCGGCAGCCTGGTAGCGACAGAATGCGGACGCACTCCGCATCTTGGTGGCTATTTCGTGGACCTTCGCGATCTTCGTGTTGAATCTGCCTGACTCGCCACGCGCACACACGGTGCGGGAGCGCTAGTCGATCGCTGTGCGCCGCACCGGCCCATCGCCGGCGGCGACGGCGCTTCGCATGCGATTCGCGCGTGCAAGGTCGCGGCGGATCTGTTCGTTCGTGGGGTCGAGCTTCGCCGCTTGCGTCAGGTTCGACGTCGCGGGTCCGATGGCGCCGCGACCAATCTGGCCGAGGGCAGTTGCGTGCAGCGCCTTGGCTTCCGCGCGTTGCTCGGGCGAGACAGCAACCGCTTTGGGTGCGAGCTTGCGGACGGGTTTCGGATCCGCCTGTTCGGGGGAGGAGAACATTGCATCGATATGCGCGCAGCCGGTGGCAAACGCCGACAAACAGAGGGCGAACGCGATCGAGGCGGCGCGCTTGCGCAACCCGCTCTCGCTCTGCACTTTGTCCAACTCGCCCACGGCCACCCTCATCTTTCTATGCTTGGCCCCAGCGTAGGCGGTGGCGCGCTTAGAGCGGGTTAGCGCGTAGCCTTAGTATCGGGTTAATTGCGCGCCCGTGGTCGAATGAACGATCACGCGGATTTGCTGCCAGGCTTGACGCCTGTTCATCGCTTGCCCGGGCTTGCCGTAGCGGGGGCCTTCGGACATCATTTTACCGACGTGAAACCGCCATCTTTGACGTCGACATAGTTGAGCGCGCGGGACTTGCGCGAAAGGAGACAGATCGATGAACACTCTTGCACGTATCGCGTTCGCCGCCGTTGCGGTGTTCAGTTTGGCCGCTTGCGAAAGCGGGGCCGTGAAGCCGGCTGCGGTGACGAAAGTCACGTCCACGACGTCGTTCGGGATGTGCGCCGGTTATTGCAAGACGACGCTTGAGATTTCGGCGAACGTGGCGGTGCTGACGCGCGAGGCTTGGGGGCGCGGTGCGGCGAGCGGGTTGCCGACGCAGCGGTTTACGTCACCGCTTTCGGCTCAGGAATGGGACGATATTGCCGCAGCGGCTGCGGCCGCCAAGATCGACGGGCTGCCGGAGAGGATCGGTTGTCCCGATTGCGCGGATGGCGGGGCGGAGTCGCTGACCATCGTGGGGCCGAAAGGGACCAAGACGATCACGTTCGACCACGGTGCCACAGTCGCCGAAGCTCAGCCGCTGATCGAGCGCGTGCGCGCGCTCCGTACACGGATGATGCCGAAGGAGCCATAAGGGCGCGTAATGTCGCGGGTCTGCAAATCTACCAGTTGGCGGTAGATTTCTTACCACAATGTTCTATAATTGTTCTTTCCCTCGGGGTTTCGGCTCGCGAGCGGCTGCGACTTGAAAATTGAATCGGAAACTTCGGGCGGAAGCGGCTTCAATGCTGCCTTCGCGATGGGCGGATGCGTGCTCGGCGGCGGCCTGGCCCGGTCGCAAATCTCAAAACAGACTCACCTGCCGGTTGTGCGGCTTCGAACGCTGAAATGCCGGGAATGAGCAGTTGCTGTACGTGCCACATAACGGATGTGCCACGCTTCATAACGGATCCGCCACGGATTTATAACGGATGAAATGGCGGCTCTCAGCCAAAATTACGCATGACACGGATATGATTTTCGCGTTTTCGCCGCAACTAGGAGGTGCAGTTCAGAAAGTGGCGGAAAACCGGCTATTTCTTTTTCGCCAAAACGTCGTCCACGACGGCGCAGATGGCGGCGATCGTGAAGGGTTTTGAGATCACGCGATAGACGAGGTCGGACATGCCGTGGGCGCGTTCGATCTGATGTTCGTGGCCCGACATGATGATGATCTTCGTCTTCGGATACTCGCGGCCGACGGTCATGGAAAGCGCGATGCCGTCCATGATCGGCATGTCGATGTCGGTGAGCAAAAGGTCGAACTTGTGCTTCTTCAGCGCCTCGACCGCTTCGGAACCGTCTTGGGCAGTGGTGACTTTATGGCCGCGCTGCTCCAGCCCCCGGGCGATAAATTCGCGCAGGGCCAGTTCGTTCTCGGCGATCAGCAGTTTGGCCATACTCATGCTTCTTCAGTCACGATTGGCTTAGAACAGCTATAAAAGGCAGTCCACGGAATTTATGGGCGTGGTCCATGCCGTAACCCACCACAAAGGCGGGTGGGCAGGGAAAACCCACAAAATCCGCGTGTTCCGTGCCGGTTTCGCGGCCTGACGTTTTGTCGAGGAGGACGCACACCTTCACCGCCTTCGCGCCGCGTTCCAGCATGTGGCGACGGGCGTAGGCGACGGTGCGGCCGCTGTCCAAGATGTCGTCGATCAGTAGGACTTCACGGCCGGCGACGGGAATTTCGACGTCGCGTAGGAGGCGCACTTCGCCCGACGAAACAGTGCCGGTGCCATAGCTCGCCAAGGTCATGAAATCGACCTCCGGGTTCACGTCGTGGGCGATGAGGCTTCGGATCAGGTCGGCAGCGAAGACGAAACTGCCTTTGAGGATCGCGATGGCGGCGAAATCCGGCGGCATGGCGCGGGCGATATGTTCCGCCAGCGTTTCCAAGCGTTCGGCGATGGCGTCGGAGGTGAAAAGCGGCTGCAAGTCAGCCACGCTATTCGTCCACCTTGGCGAAGCGGACTTCGAGGTCGGCGGCATCCGCCGGCGGGCTCTCAAGACGGGCTTTGAACGTGCCGTGTTCACGGGGTCCGAGGCGCGACTGATCGGCAAGGACGGTCCAGTGGTAGATTTCCTTGCCGCCGCCATCTCGAACGGCGAGGCGCACTTTCGGCACCTCCAACTCGCGGTCGGTTTCGTTGATGATCTGACCGTTGATGACGATCACCGGGACGGAGTTGTTCAACTCTTGGCTGTGGCTGGCGATGATCTTGAAGCCGGAGATGTTCACCTCGATCCCCAGCGCGCTGTAGACGCTGGCGGAGGCTGGCCAGAGGCGTGCGATGTCGCTGGGCAGCAAGAAGAACAGCAGCAGCGTGCCGACGAGCGTTGCGCCGCCGGCCATCATCATCATCATCGAGCGCGAACGGGCACGCTGGCGATTGCTCGGTGCCACAGCGCCCGGCGGGGGCATTGTGGACATCGGATGCGGCTGCGGGATCTCGAAGCGCGGCGGCGGCTGAAGCGCGGAGGGTGCCGGCAGCATGCGGGTGCGGTCGGTCACCGGCATGGCGGGCCCTAGCGGGTCCTCCACAGGGATCGGAATGGGCATCGGCTGCGGCTGCGGCGGCAAGTCAAGCGCCGCGTCCTGGAACCAACCGTGCTGACAGCGCGCGCAACGGACTTGGCGGCCCGGCGGTCGGACGACGCCAGTTTCGAGCAGATAGCGAGTTGCGCAGCGGGGGCAGGTAATTATCATTCCAGGCTTGAGCCCGTGTCGATTCTCCAACACTTTGCACAACCCCTTCGCACCTGCAAGCAAGCGACACTCACAGGGTTTCCGCCTAAGCCATTAACCCAGAAGGAATAATTGTGGTCCGCTTCGAGAATGTCGGGATGCGGTACGGACTTGGGCCGGAAATCCTGCGTGACATTTCGTTCACGCTGGACGCCGGGTCGTTCCACCTGCTCACCGGGCCTTCGGGGGCGGGCAAGACGTCGCTGCTGAAACTGATCTACCTGGCGGAGCGGCCCTGCCGGGGGGCGATTTCGATGTTCGGGCGGGACATCGCTGAGACGCCACGGGACGAGCTGCCGGCGCTTAGGCGGCGGATCGGGGTCGTATTTCAGGAGTTCCGGTTGCTCGATCACCTGACCGTGTTCGACAACGTGTCGCTGCCGCGGCGCGTGATGGGCGAAACCGAGGGACAGTATCGCGCGGAGGTGGAAGAGCTGCTGTCGTGGGTCGGCCTCGGCAACCGGTTGAACGCGAAACCAGCGACGCTGTCGGGCGGCGAGAAGCAGCGTGTGGCGATTGCGCGTGCCGTGGTGGCGAAGCCCGAGTTACTGCTGGCTGACGAGCCGACCGGCAACGTGGACCCGGAAATCGGCGGGCGGATCATGCGGCTTTTCATCGAGCTCAATAAGCTCGGTACCTGCGTGATGATCGCGACGCACGACACGCGGATCATGGAGCGTGTTCCGGCGTCGCGCATCTACCGGCTGGCGGAGGGCAAGCTGACCGTTGCCAAGCCGCACGAGTTCATGGCGGAGGCGAAGCGCGCGTGAGCCGGTCATCGGGTTTGATGCCTGCCGAAAGCGCGTCGGGCGCAACGCTGCACACGATCGTTGCGGTGATGAGTTTTCTTGCGTGTTTGGCGCTCGGCTTCGTGCTGACGCTGGGGCGGCTGGCGAGCGAGTGGACGGAGGGACTTTCGGGGTCGGTCACGGTGCAGCTTTTGCCGTCGGCGCAAATCTCGGCTGACGATCAAGTGAAAGAGGCGCTGCGCCTCGTGAAGAACTGGCCCGGCGTGTTCGCGGCGCGGGCGCTGAGCCGGGCTGATGCCGAGAAGATGCTGGAGCCGTGGCTCGGCGAAGGGAACGTGTTGCAAGATTTGCCGGTGCCGCAGTTGATCGAGGTGACGCTGCAGCCGGGGCCGGTGGAGTTGGAAGGGTTGGGACGCGCGCTCAGCGACGGTGTGCCGGGAGCGCATCTCGACGATCACCAGCGGTGGAACGCGGAGTTGGCCGCGTTCGCGACGTCGTCGGAAGCGGTCGGCTGGTCGGTGTTGCTGCTCATCACGGCGGCGACGCTTGCGATCGTGATCTTTGCGACGCAAGCGGGCCTGCAGGCGCATCGCGAGATCGTCGAGGTCGTGCATATGATCGGCGCGCGGGACGTGTTCATAGCGAACGAGTTTCAGCGGCACTTTTTGTGGCTGGGCGTTCGCGGCGGGATTATCGGGTTGGTGCTTGCGGCTGTGACGCTGGTCGGCAGCAGTTTCTTGATGGATAGCCGCGAGGCGCCGGTGGGTGCGCAGTACCTGCCGCAGTTCGTGAGTTCGCCGCTGCACTATACGTGGCTGCTGCTGGTGCCGGTGATGATGGGGTTGATCGCGATGTGGACCGCGCGGTTCACGGTGCTGCGCGTGCTCGGCCGGATGCCATGAAGCTTGTGATGCTGGACCGCGACGGCGTGCTCACGGAGGAGCGCGCCGGCTACGTCAAGCATCCGGGCGAACTTCGGATGATCGACGGTGCGGCTGGAGCGGTCGC
>JBJXEH010000282.1:0-7141 GCA_046153995.1 Micropepsaceae bacterium | reverse complement strand
TCTTTTAGACCCTTCCGCCTGCCTTGCGGAAGGTGGGGGCGGCGTGCAAGTTGCGCGCTCTTTTCCGGCACTTTTCAGGATCAGTTTATGCGCCTCTTGGGCATTGTTGCTATGAGTTCACTGCTCACCATCGTTTCGGCCTGCGCGACGATCGACGATATGAACCCGTTCGGTGCGTCGAAAACCGGTGTCACCGCGGCGACGGCGACGTCGACGACGCCGGGCCTCGCGATCGACCGCAAGACCGGCTACCCGCCCTACGCGATGATGAAGGGCACCGTGCTGATCGCGCCGCACGGCGGCAAGCGCACGGACTATTACTTCTGGCTGAACGAGAAGAATACCGAGAAGGTCGTCCGCTACCTCGAGGAAGAGAACAAGTACGCGGCCGAGGTGTTGGCGCCGACGGCCGACCTGCAAAAGACGCTGCGCGAGGAGATTCGTGCGCGGGCAGGGGCGGTGCAGGGGACGCCGCCGTTCAAGGATGGCGGGTACTGGTACTACGAGCGCTATGTGGCCGGGGCGGACTATCCCGTGATCGCGCGGCGCAAGGGCTCGATGGAGGCGCCTGAGGAGATCCTGCTCGACGGGCAGTTGGAAGGTCCGCGGCGGCAGCAGTTTAAGGTGAACAATTACGGCGCGTCGCCGGACGGGAATGTGTTCGCCTATGCCGTCGACTATGCGGGCGACCGTTGGCACAACATCATCTTGCGCGACATGCGCACGGGCACGGCGCTCTCCGACAAGATCGAGCATGCGGGCCAAGACTTTGCGTTCGCGAGCGACAACAAGACGTTTTTCTATCTGAAGCTTCAGGCGGGGACGGCGCGTGCCTACAAGCTGATGCGGCATGTGATCGGCACTGACGCGAAGACGGACAAGGCGGTATTTGAAGAGAAAGATCAGCAATTCGAGGTGGGGCTGAAGCGCTCGAAGGGCGGACAGGTTCTGCTGCTCACGAGCGACCAGACGAACACGTCCGAAGTGCGCATGCTCGACGCGGCAAAACCTGATGGGGTGTGGGCGGTGATCAAGCCGCGCGCGAAGGGCGTGCGCTATTACGCGGAGGAAGTGGGGGGCACGCTCTATATCCGCACGAACTTGCAGGCGCCGGACTTCCGGATCGCGAAGGCGGCGTTGGCGACGCCATCGCAGTGGAGTGAGGTGGTGCCGACGCAGTCCGGCGTTTACATCGAGGCATTCGATGTCGTCGCGGGCACGGTCGCGCTTGACGAGTATGCGAAGGGCGGGGCGCGCATACGGCTGATCGATTTGAAGACGGGGAACGAGAAGTATGTGACGCCCGATGCGCCGGCGGGGCATATCGCGTTTGGCGATACGTTCAACTTCCCGGGGCTTCGCAACGTCGACGACAACGCGACAAGCTTGCGTTATGGGTTCTCATCGCCGGTGCATCCGGAGACGATCTACGACTACGACGTCGCGACGGGTACGAAGAAGGTGGTGCAGCGCGTTGCCGTGCCTGGGTTCAATGCGGCGGCCTATGTGATCGAGCGCGTGATGGCGCCGGCGAAAGACGGCAAGCAAATTCCGATTACGCTCGCCTACCGGCGCGACAAGTTCGAGCGTGGACGCAGCCCGGTGCTGGTCTACGGCTATGGCTCATACGGCTCCAGCAACGAGCCGATGTTCAAGACACATTGGCCGAGCCTGCTCGACCGCGGGTTCGTCGTTGCTTACGCGCATGTGCGCGGCGGGCATGAATTTGGCGAGGCGTGGTATCAAGACGGCAAACTGCGCAACAAGAAAAACACGTTCACCGACTTCATCGCGGCGACGGAGTATCTGGGCGAAGAAGTGGGCGACAAGAAGCGCATGTTCGCGATGGGGCGGAGTGCCGGCGGGTTGCTCATGGGCGCGATCGCGAATATGCGGCCGGAGCTTTACAAGGGCATCGTGGCCGGCGTGCCGTTCGTCGATGTGGTGACGACGATGCTGGACGAGTCCATTCCGCTGACCACGTTCGAGTACGAAGAGTGGGGCAATCCGGCAGAGGCTGGCGACTATCAGTATATGCTGAGTTATTCGCCGTACGATCAGGTGGACAAGCGCGACTATCCGGCGATGTTGGTGCTGGCCGGTTATAACGATAGCCAGGTCGGCTATTTCGAACCGGCGAAGTGGGTCGCGAAGTTGCGTCGGCTCAAGGCCGACCAGAACCCGCTGCTCTTCCGCACGAACATGACGGCGGGGCATTCGGGCGATAGCGGCCGTTACGGGCGCGTGGAAGAAGACGCAATGATCGGCGCCTTTCTGCTCGATCAGGCGAGCCTCAATCCCGGGAACAAGACCGCGAGTAAGTGACTAGTCCGGAATGCCGGCGAGGAAGTCCATCACGGCTGCTTTGAACATCGGCTGCGTCAGGCAATCCATGTGGCCGCAGCCGGGGATGCGTTTGCCCTTCGCGTTCGGGAAGCACGCCGCCAGCGCTTCGGGCGAGCCTGCTAGGTCGTCGCCCGATCCGGCCACAACAAGCGTTTCGTTCATGATCGACGCCAGCGTTTCGCGCGGCCAACCGGTGCTGCTCGCGTTCAGCCCGCGCGTGCAGGCGGCGAGCGCTTTCAGGTCTTGGCCTTGAGCTTCCGCGAACAGACGGAACCGGCGCGCCATGTCGTCGGTGATTTGGTCCGCGGCCGCCGCTTCCATTGCGGCCGGAAATGCTTCCGGATCGCGGTCCATGCGCGGGTTGATCAGCTGATCGCCGACGCCGCAGAGGATGCCGAGTAAGAAGCGGTCGCCGCGCTGCCTCAGCAACTCCAACACCACGCGCGCGCCGAGCGAGAAGCCGATGAGGTCGGGCTTCTTGATCTGCAGGTGTTCGACGACGGCCAGCACGTCGTTCGCCATGGCGCTTAGCGAATACGCGGCGGGGTCGTAGAGCTTCGCGCTTGTCCCGTGGCCGCGCAGGTCGATCGTCACGACGCGCCGGTTGGCGCGCGTGAGCATCGCAAGCCACCCGGCCTTGCTCCAATTTTCCTGCGTGCTGGCGGCGAAGCCGTGCACGAGCACGACACCGTCGCCAGTGCCTTGATCGCTGTACGATATGTCGACGCCGCCGACGTTCAGCACCGCCATCGAGAGCTACTCGGCCGGCTTCGGCACAGGCGCCGCTACCGGCAAGTCCGGTTCGTTTTCCATCGTGTGCCCGACGCGCGCGCCGATTGCGGTTCCGGCGGCGGTGCGTTCTTCGATGATGCGGCGCAGCTCGCGCTGCTTTGCTTCGTCCAGCGGGAAGCGCCACATCACCGCCCCGATGATCAGCGAGATGATCGTGGGCGGGATGATGTACATCATCATCATGCTGGCGACCGTTTCAGGCGCGTTGTTGCCTTTGCCGTCGAAGCCGATAGCGGCCAATGTCCAGAGTGCTGCGATAATCGCGCAGGAATAACCGAGCTTGTTCGTGAGCGCGAGCAGGGCGAAGTACACGCCTGCACGCGGTTGACCGGTTTCGACCTGATCGTGATCGGCGACGTCGGCCATGATCGCGCGGAAGAGGAACGGGCCGACGGACATGTTGAGCCCGAACAGAATCCACAGCACGAGTGCTGGGACGAGTTCGCCCTTGGGTACTAAGAAAATGCACGGAATCAGGATCGCGTTGGCGAGGACATGCAGCACCATCGTTTGGTGCTTGCCGAGCTTGCGGCTGAGCCACACCATCGGCGGGATCGCAAGCACGCCCATGAAGAAGTAGACAAGCAGCAGCCAATTCGCGTGCTGCGGCAGCTCCAGGCCGAAGCTCACCATCGGGATGAACAGCGTCGCGACGATGCCGCCCGAAATGCCGGAAATGAGATCGCACACCAGCACGTAGCGAAGCGGCCTGTTGTTCCAGATCGCCTTTAGTGCGGGCTTGAGCGGCAGGTGCGGAACCGGCGGCAACTGCTGCTCTTTGATGACCATGACAGCGAACCCAACACCGATCGGAAGCGTCGCGATGACGAACCAGCCCATCGAGGCGATCTGCGCGAACTTGTCTCCACCTTGCGCTTGGATCAGTGCGGGCAACAGTAAGACGGTGATCATGCCGACGATGTAGGCAGCCTCGCGCGAGGCGGTCACGCGCGAGCGTTCGTGATAGTCGCCGGTCAGCTCACTGCCCCAGGCCAGATGCGTTATGGTTAGCATCGTCCAGCCAACGAACAGCAAGATGAACGACGCGACGGCCATCGGCCACGTGATTCCGGGTGCCGGCATGAATACGAGATAGGCCGCGAACGCCATGATCGGCACCGACGCGACCATCCAGATCCGCCGCCGCCCGAAACGCGATGTCGTGCGGTCCGAAACGACGCCCATGATCGGATCGAGGAAGACGTCCAGGAACCGCGCGGCAAAGAAGATCGCGCCGGCCACGAAGTAGCCCAATCCCACATCGACGGCGTAGAAATTGGGCAAGTGAACGGCGAGCGGCAGGCCCATCGCGGCGATGGGAAGGCCCGGCAGCGAATAGGCGAACAACCAGGACGCCTTGATCCGGTCCTTCTCTGGCGTTGGTGAGGCCATCAGGCGCCGCTCCTCAATTTCTATGTATCTCTGGCACTATGACCACAACCCGCCGCGGCCGCCAAATCGCGATCGCGTGCGAAAGCCGTCCGAAGCCTGCAACCAGTGCGCGCCCGCTTGCACATTTTCAAGGCAACAAAACTTGTCTTCACCAATAGAGTTACTTGCCATCTCTGCCAAATTGTCCATCTATTGTTGTGAATGTAAGTCATCACGGAACGGTATTGGTCACCCAAGTAACGCGGAGTTGGAATTCATGGCGCGGAAGGCGAAGAGCGAGCAGCACGTCGAAAAGGATGAACCGGCACCACCGGCCGGCGACCGGTTCGTCGATCTGACGGTCAATCTTGTGTGCTCCTACGTCAGCCGTAACCAAGTGCCGATGAGCGAACTGTCGGGCCTGATCGCGACCTTCTACAACGCGCTGACCGGCGCCGCCGCAGGTCACGTCATCGAGGGTGAGCGCAAGCCCGCGGTGACGGTGAAGAAGTCGATCGGCGACGACTACATCATCTGCCTCGAGGACGGGAAGAAGCTGACCATGCTGAAGCGTTACTTACGCTCGCAGTACGGCATGAGCCCCGAGGAATACCGCAAGAAGTGGGACCTGCCGCACGACTATCCGATGGTGGCCCCGGCCTATGCTCGCTTGCGTTCGGCGTTCGCGAAGAAGATCGGTCTTGGTCGTGTCCCCGTTGCCCGTGGCCGCCGCGCGAAGGCGGCCTGATGGCAGCGCCACGCGTAGCCGCAAGGCGAAGCGTGGTGCCCTCTGCCGGACTCGAACCGGCACGTCCTCGCGAACGACGGATTTTAAGTCCGTTGCGTCTACCAGTTCCGCCAAGAGGGCAAATCGCCTTCAGCGGGCTTTAGCACGCATAGGCGGGGCTACCCAAGCGGCTCACCACCGGCTGCGCGAATTAGCGCAATCAGGCCCTCCTTCACTTGCGTAAGCCGTGCCTCATCACTTCCACGGGCCACCAAACTCGTTCCAAACTTGCCATCCTTGTTGAACGGATAGCTGCCGAGCGGGATGTCGGGATGCTGTTTCTGCAGCGCGGCCAACCCGGCTGCGATCGTGCCTTCGCCGAGATGCGCGCTGACGGTCACTGAGCTTAGTGCGATGCCCGCGGCCAGCCGCCCGCGTACATCCTCCAACATCGCCTGCATGACGGCGGGGATGCCCGCCATTACGAACACATTGCCGAGTTGGAACCCCGGCGCGCCGGACAGTCCGTTGGCGATCAACGACGCCCCGTAAGGAATTCGCGCCATGCGCTGCCGCGCCTCGTTGAACGGGCCGATGTTCAGCGACGCATAGCGCGCGGCCATCGCAGCGAAGACCGTGGGGTGAAAGTCGATCCCTGTGCCGAACGCTTTCGCCATGCAGTCGGCCGTGATGTCGTCGTGCGTGGGGCCGATCCCGCCGGTCGAAAACACGTAGTCGAAGCGCGCGCTCAAATGCCGGACGGCGGCCACGATCTCTGCCTCGATGTCGGGCACGACCCGAGCCTCGCCCACGGGCACGCCCAGCTGTGCCAGCCAGCGCGCGATATAGCCGGTGTTCGTATCCTGCGTCCGGCCCGACAGAATTTCGTCCCCGATCACCAAAATCGCGGCCCCGCGCCTGCGTCCGTCCATTGTTAACTGCCCATCTGCCAAGTTCCTCTGGCGTCCTATATCATGGCCGTGTAACAGGCACCCGCGATGTCATACGTCCCAGCAACGACCCTGAACGACAGCCGCTCGACCGGTGCGATCAAGTTGCACGGCCCTGAGGGCTTCGCCGGCATGCGCAAGGCGGGCCTTGTGTCCGCGGCCTGCCTCGACATGATCGCAGATCACGTGAAGCCCGGCGTTACCACCGGCGAACTCGACGACCTGATCTACGACTTCGTCCTAGCCGCGGGCTCGATTCCAGCCACGTTGTTCTACCGCGGCTATCGCCATTCAAGCTGCATCTCGCTCAATGAGGTCGTGTGCCACGGCATTCCCGGCGACCGCGAACTCAAAGACGGCGACATTTTGAACATCGACGTGACCTCGATCGTCGACGGCTGGCACGGCGACACGAGCCGCATGTACATCGCGGGCGATCCGCCTCTAAAAGCCCGTCGTCTCGTCGACGTGACGTACGAGGCGATGATGCGCGGCATCGCCGCGATCAAACCCGGCGCCACGACTGGCGATGTCGGTCACGCGATCCAATCCTTCGCCGAGGCTCATTCCTATTCCGTCGTGCGCGACTTCTGCGGTCACGGCGTGGGCAAAGTATTTCACGACGCGCCGAACATCCTGCATTACGGCCGCCCCGGCGCCGGCCTCGCCTTCAAGGAAGGCATGATTTTCACCGTCGAGCCTATGATCAACGCCGGCAAGTACGGCGTGAAGCTCAAGAACGACGGTTGGACCGCGGTCACGAAGGACCGCACGCTGTCGGCCCAGTTCGAACACACGGTCGGCGTGACCGCGACCGGCGTCGAAATCTTCACGGCCTCGGCTACCGGCCGCCACAAACCGCCCTACGTTTGAGCGACCCGCAAACCTCGCCAAAGACTTGCCGCATTCTCCGGTTCTAAAGCCGTTCCACGAAAGCGGAACAATGCCAACAGCC
>JBJXEH010000281.1:0-62885 GCA_046153995.1 Micropepsaceae bacterium | reverse complement strand
GCAGCCATGGCGTGCGCGAGGATCGAGATGAAACCCGGCGCCAGCCCGCACTGGGGCACGAGCGCGGTTTTCGCGTTCGCCGCGAGCGCCTTGACGCGGCGCGTGCTCTCGACGTCCTCGGTCAGGTCGAAGTAATGCGCACATGAATCCTTCGCCGCCGAAGCGATGATCGGCGTCAGATGATAAGGCATCGCACTGACCACGATCTCGTGCCCCTTCATCGCCGCGCGCAGCGCCTCGGGATCGGAAACGTCGAGGATCTGCGTCTTCACGTTCTTCGTCGGCAGGCGCTTCAAACTGTCCCCGTCGCGGTCGGCGACCGTGATCTGATACTCGCCCGTCGCGCCCAGCATCGCCGCAATCGCGCTGCCGATCTTGCCGCCGCCGAGAAGAATGAGCTTCACCATGGGACCGTCTCCTGAAATCCGAAATCGTCGAACGGCCTCGAAACTAGCCTCAACTTCCGCCGATCTGCAGCATACAAACCGTCGAAAAGTAGAAATTTGCTAGACAAAACGCCGGTACAACCGTCAAATCGCCGGATGGCCATTCTCGACCCCACCGACCGCCAACTCCTCGCGTTGCTGCGAACCGACGCGCGCGAGCCGGTCTCATCCCTCGCCCGCAAACTTGATCTCGCGCGTTCGACCGTGCAGGAACGCATCGCACGCCTCGAACGTTCGGGCATCATCGCGGGCTACACGATCCGCGCCGGCGAAGATTTCGCCGAACGCCAAATCGCGGCCCACGTGATGATCAGCGTCGATCCCAAGATGGCGGTAAGCCTCACCGCCGACCTGAAGAAGATGCCGGAGGTCCGCACGCTCGCCGCGATCAGCGGCACCTACGACATGATGGCCGAAGTCGCCGCCGAAACGACGGCCCGCATCGACGCCGTCCTCGACGCCATCGGCCACCTGAACGGCGTGCAAAAAACGATGTCGTCGATCGTGCTCAGCGTGAAGTTCGAGCGATGAATGCAAGAACAACAGAAAGCAAACGTGTCACAAGAGCGAAAACGCAGATGCCGATGAAGAGACGATATTTTTCCGGGGTTGTACTTCCCCAAAGGGCTCCACTGACCATTACCGAAGTGCGGTCTCAAATCGTGAAAGCCGATGGGTCTGAGTATGCGAGATTGGCGCTAAACGTTTACAACAATCAGATTACGGTGACTGTCGAGACCAACGAAACAGATATTTTGACCATACGCAATTTGGTGCGTTCCGAGGCAGAATTCGTAACCAACCTAGCGGGCTTCCTTGTTGGGTACGGATATGACGTCGAGATCACCAAGGCATTCGACGAGACACTCGGTGAAACACAAGTGTTCGGAGTTGATATTCCCGTATTGGCAGCAAGAGCGAAGTATCGCGACCCAATGGTGTCGGCAAACGCCGTTTTCCCGCTTTGCTTTGGCGAACTCGCCATCTTCCTCCGACGATGTCTGGCTGACTTGTCCTTCGCGATCAAGCGACTCGATGACACTGGATTCTATTGCTTCAGAGCGATCGAGTCGCTTCGACAGGCATTTGGCCATGAACTAAAATTGGTCTCAGAGGTCAGTCAATGGAAAGCCATGGCCGACGCACTGAGGACCTCGAAACAAGATTCGGAAAAGCTCAGGAAGCATGCACTTTCAGCGAGGCACGGGATTCCGCGCCCTCTAAGCGACGAGGAACGCCAAGAACTCCTCCTTTACACTTGGGACATTGTGGAACGATACATTGATCACCGACTTGCTCAGTCCGGGTCGGCGTTTCGCGTCCACGCGGCGTCGCATGCCCCTAACGCATCTCCGAACACCGAGTGAGGAAAGCTGCTCAATGATGCGCCGTCGATCCCAGCACGCGCACGCCGTAGCCCGCGTCGCGCACTGCCTGGCAGATCGACTGCGCGTGCGCTGAGTCCCGCGTTTCCATGCTGACGCGCAGTTCCGCGGCTTTGGCCGGCACGTCGGTCAGCATGCGGTTATGCGCAACCTCGATGATGTTGCCGCCCGCCTCTCCGACGATGGTCGCAACCCGCGCGAGAATGCCAGGCCGATCTTCGATCTCCACCGCAATGGTCAGAATGCGACCCTCACGCTGCAACTCGCGCATGATCACGTTCGAGAGCAGACGCGGGTCGATGTTCCCGCCGCACAGCACAAGACCGACCTTGTGTCCGGTGAACTTCTGCGGATGCTCGAGCAACGCCGCAAACCCCGCGGCGCCCGCGCCTTCAACCACGGTCTTTTCGATCGAAAGCAGCAGCGCAATCGCCCGTTCGATGGCAACCTCCGGCACCAGCACGATATCGTCGAGCAGCCGCCCGCAAATATCGACGGTCTTGGCCCCGACATTCTTGACCGCAATACCTTCGGCGATCGTCTGCCCGCCGATGGGCGCGTTGCCGCCCTTCAAGACGTTGTACATCGACGGGTACAACTCGGTCTCGACCCCGATCACGCGGATCGACGGCTTCACCGCCTTCGCGGCGATCGCCATCCCCGAGATCAAGCCGCCGCCGCCAACCGGCACGACCAGCGTGTCGAGATCCGGATTTTCCTCCAGCATCTCAAGCGCGACCGTGCCCTGCCCCGCGATGATCTGATCGTCGTCGTAAGGATGGACGAACACGAGTCCCTCTTTGTCCGCGACCTCGTGCGCAATGCGATCTGAATCGGCCAGCGTCGCGCCTTGCTGAATAACGCGCGCGCCGTGCCCCATCGTGTGCTTCACCTTCACGAACGGCGTCGACTCCGGCATCACGATGGTGGCCGGAATGCCGAGCCGCGCGGCATGATAGGCAACGCCCTGCGCATGATTGCCCGCCGACATCGCGATCACGCCCGCTTTGCGTTCCGCGAGCGTCAAGCTCAGCAGCTTGTTCAACGCGCCGCGCTCCTTGAACGATGCCGTGAACTGCAAATTCTCGAACTTCAGATAAACGTCGGCGCCGGTCACCTGCGAGATCGTTCGCGAGTGATGAAAGGGCGTCTTCTCGATCGCGCCTCTGATCGCCGCCGCGGCGCGCTGGACGTCTTCAAGCGTAACCGGCATCGCAATGTCCTGGAGGTATCTGCCGCATGCGCGGATTTTGGTAGCAGCGGAGGGATTTGAACCCCCGACCAAGGGATTATGATTCCCCTGCTCTACCACTGAGCTACGCTGCCAAAGCCCAAAACGGAGCGCGGGATGTAAGGCGCAGGTCTTCAGCCTGTCAAGGCGGAGGACCGCTTCCGCGCGGAATCATGATAGCATTGGCTCCGCGCCGTCCCGATACGGCAGGCGTCAAAGGTCAATCGGTCATGCAGAAGCTAACGGTTGCGAGCGCACTTGATCAGTTGAAGGCATCAAATGCCGACTATGCCAGGATGATCGAGCACAGCTCGTTCGACGTAGGACTCTACCGCCCCGACAAATTCGATCCACAGGGCCCGCATCGGCGAGACGAACTGTACGTCATTGCGTCGGGCCACGGCGACTTCGTCTGTGCCGGCGTCGTGACGTCATTCGCACCGGGGGACGTTTTCTTCGTGCCCGCGCAAGTCGAGCACCGCTTCAGCGATTTCGACGATCAGTTTTCGGCGTGGGTGATTTTCATTGGTCCGAGGCCGAGCTAAGCAGCTTTCGCGGCCTCGCCGTTCACGATCCAGCCGCCGCCCAGCATACGGCTGCCGTCGACGTCGTAGAGAACGCACGCCTGTCCCGGCGCGACCCCTTCTTCGTACGTCAGCAATTCGACCTCGGCACCGCCCTCGAAAGCGCGCACTTCGGCGCGCACCGGCTCGCGCGTTGAACGCACGCGGGCAAGCGCCGCACGTGACGCTGCGCCAAGCGGTTCGCCATCCAGCCAATTCAGATCGCGAAGCAGAATGCGTCGCGTGGCCAGCGCCTCGCGGGGACCGACCACGACCTGATGCTTTGCCGCGTCGATGCGCACGACGAACTGCGCCTCGTGATGCCCAAGACCCAGACCTTTCCGTTGGCCAACGGTGAAGTTGATCACGCCGTCATGCCGCCCCAGCACACGGCCAGAAAGATCGACGATGTCGCCCGCTTCGATGGCCCCCGGCCTCAGCTTCTGAACCACATCGCTGTAACGGCCGTTCGGCACGAAGCAGATGTCCTGACTGTCCGGCTTCGCGGCGAGTTCGAGACCCAGTTCCGCGGCCAGCGCCCGAGTCTCGCTCTTCGGCAAACCGCCCAAGGGAAAGCGCACGAACTCAAGCTGCTCGCGTGTCGTCGCAAAGAGAAAATAGCTCTGATCGCGCGACGCGTCCGCCGCCCGATGCAACTCCGGTCCGCCTGCTCCATCGACGCGGCGGATGTAATGCCCCGTCACGAGCGCCGACGCGCCCATGTCCTTTGCCGCAGTCAGAAGGTCGCGAAACTTCACCGTCTCATTGCACCGCACGCACGGGATCGGCGTCTCGCCGCGCGCATAAGTCGCCGCGAAGTCCTCCATCACCGACTCGCGAAACCGCTCGACATAGTCGAGCGTGTAGTGCGCAATGCCGATGCGCTCCGCCGCGGACTTGGCGTCGTAGATATCCTGCCCCGCGCAGCACGACCCCTTGCGCTTCGGCTGTCCGTCCGACGCATAGAGCTGCAGCGTCACGCCGACGACGTCATAGCCCGCGCGCTTGGCGAGGGCGGCGGCGACGGCGCTGTCCACGCCGCCCGACATGGCCGCGACCACGCGCGTCCGCGCCGGTTCCCCGGGCAGGCTCATCAATCTGCGGATATCGTCGATGCTCATCATGGCGGCGCGAATATAGGCGCGCACCGCCGCGGCGCAAGCCGAAAGCCCTGCGACGCGGCAGCCTAGCCAAGCGGCAGGAAATTCAAGAGCGACAGCTGGTTCACCTGGGCGATCATCCGGCCGGCCGCCTCCGCCGCCACTTGATCCTGGTTAAGGCGCGCAATCGCTTCCGCCAGATCGACGTCTTCGATGTCGCCGATGAACTTGGTGAAATAGGCCGTCAGACCCTCGTGCCGATCCAGCGCAATCGTCGCCTGCTCATGGCGCGTGCCGTTGATGGCGGCGATCGTATTGATATCCGTCTGCAGGTCGGGCAGCGCCACGTGTTGTGTCGTCAGAAAGGTGGCCTGCGCGGCAGTCATGTCCATAGCAAACGGTCCGCCGCCGCCCACATCGAACGCGGCGATGTCCTTGAACATCTGCATCAGGTCGGTGCCGATGTCGCTTGCCGTCAGCGCGGTCTCCAACGTCTCGTTGTCGTCGATCCGCTGGCTCTGCTTCAAGTCGGTGTTGTCGAAGATATCCGCGATCGCAGGCGCGGCAACCAGCGTTGCCAAATCGGTCGCGTTCACCGGCGGTTGATCCGTGCGCGACCCCCCATAGATATACTTCCCGTCGACCCGCGCGTTCAAAATCCCCACGGCCTCGTTGTAGAGGTTCTTCACCTCTTCCATCAAAGCCGGCGCGCGACCGGCGGCCAGCGCCTCACCGATCGCGGTGCGCAGCCGCGCACTGAGATCGCTGAGCTGCCGCAGGTGCAGATCCTGCAGGTTCAGCTTGTTCAAGACCTCTTTCGTGGTCGCGGTATAGGCATCGACGTCGGCCGCCTTCATCTTCGCAGCCGACAAAACGCCCGCCTTGTCCTTCGCGTCGGCGAACTGATCGCCGACCTTTCCGGTCGCGATCTGGTTCTGCGTGGTGACGGTGCGCGCCTGGATGCGCGAATATTCGCCGACGAGCGACTGCCCCAACGACCAAGTACCCACACGATCAAGCATAGCGTCTCCTCATTCCCTACACGACTTCGAGAAGCGTGTCGTACATCTGTTGAACGGTCGTCATCAGCCGCGCCGCCGCATTGTAGGCCTGCTGAAACACCATCATGTTGGCGAGTTCCTCGTCGAGGTTTACGCCCTCGACGGACGTACGGCGGGCCGTCACCTCTTCGCTCACGTCGCTGCGATACGAAACTTCGGCGTCCGCCGCGTTCTTAAGGTCCGACTGCGCGCCCATGATCTGCGCGACATAATCGCCAAGCGTCATCGTCCCCGAGGCAAGACCGCCGGTCGAAGGCCACGTCACGCTGCTGTTCGCGATCGCGGCCAGCCGTAGCGCCCCGCGGTTGTCGCTGACGCCCAGCACCGTATCGCCGACGACGGTCGTCGACGAAAGGTCGAGTTGCGCCAGCGCCATCTTCGAGCTGTTCGCGGCGATGTCGCTGCGCACCGCGAGCGACGTCGCCTGGTTCATCCGCGCGGCCGAGCCCATGCCGAAGAACTGCGACAGGCTCGTACCCGTGGCCCCGCGCACCGTCGTGTCGTTCTTCACTTCAAGCCGCGCGCCGCTCGACGCCGGCGTCATCGTCAGATTGCCGCTTGCATCGAGAGCGAACGTCGCCGCGCCGCCGGCGGCCGTGTTCAAACTCGTCACGAGGTCCGAAAAGGTCGAACCGCCGACCGTCACGTTGAACGTCCGCAGGATAGCGCCGTCCGTGCCGCGCAGCACGAACTCAGCCGCACCGGTGAAGCCGTGCGCGTTGCCCGCCGCAACGCCGGTCGCGAAGCTCGACGGGCTCGCCGCCGTCACCAAATCGTTCAAGCCGAAAAACTGCGACAGCCCGCGCCCGCCGCGCGCCGAAGGCGTTGTCGGATCCTGAATCAGCGCCACGCCATTGCCGCCGCTCGCGCTGATCGACAAAACGCCGTTCGCAAACGTCGCGGTACCCGCACCGCCGAGGCCGCCGTTGATCGCCGTCACCAAATCGGCAATGGTCGCAATTCCCGACAAATTGAGATCGAGACGCTGCACCAACGCCCCTTGCGGATCGACGATCGCAATGGTGGCGTTGCCTGTGAAGTTCAACGGATCGCTCGCGAGCAACCCTGTGTTGCGCCCCGTCAAGCTGGCCGGCGGCGGCACCGATGAACTGTCGTTGTGCGCCGCGTTCAACTGCTCGGAGAGTGCGGCGCCGACAAGCCCAAGCTGTTCCGCCAAGTCGGGTAACGCCTTGTCGCGCATGTCGAGAAGCCCGCGAATCTCGCCGCCCTGAATGCGGCTCTCAAGCGCCACCGCCGTTCCGATGTCGTTATCGCTCTCGGGATCGATGCGTTGCAGCGTCAGCGACGGAAAGGAGGTGCCCGCCACGACTGCCATCGGACCCGGATAGCGCAACTCCGAACTCAGGTCGGAGATCAAAGAGGTGCCGTCGGAGAGCGAAACGTAGACGCGCCCGTCCGTCTGCTCATAGGTCCGCACATCGATGAACTTGGACAATTCGGCGATAGCGCTGTCGCGTTGGTCCAGCAGGCCAGTCGCCGTATCGCCGCCCGCAATGGCCAACTTGACCTTTGAATTCAGCTCATAGACGCGCGACAGCAGCGTGTTGACCGACGAAACGTTGGTCGTCAGCTGTACGTTTGCGTCCTGGCGCAGCGATTGAACGTTTGCCGCCATGCCGGAGATGGCGTTCAGCGCCGCCGTAACCGACGAGATCGCGGAGTTGCGCCGCGCCGCGGACGAAGGATCGACGCTAAGCTGCGCGAGCGACGTCATGGCGCTCGAAATCCGCGCACTCAACGACGAATTGCCGTCGAGCGAACCGATCAGATCCTGCATTCGGTCGAAAAACGATGCGAGAACTTCGGCGCTTCCGACCGCGCCGATGGCCGACGTCGCTTGGCCCGCAAGATAGGCATCGGCAATGCGCCGCACCTCGTCGACGTTGACGCCGCTCAATACGCCGCCCGTCAAACGCGGCCCCAGATCGACCACCCGGCGGTGATAGCCCTCCGTGTTCACGTTGGCGATGTTGTTCGACGTAACCCGAAGCGCGGTCTGACTGGTCTGCAGACCGCTTGTCGCCGTGTTCAGGATGGCATTGAGCGACATGAACGACTCCTAAACGCGGCCGCGAAGCGGCAGCTTTTGCCTGTACGCACCGCAAATTCTGCCCGCGAGATCAGACCCGTCTCGGCACGTGCTGTCGGAAAACCCGCAAAAACACTGGCGATCCGACGACATACCTGACATGGCTGGCCCTCGCTGACCTGTTGCCTCGCCGTGATGAGTGCAACGCTGATGCCACATCGCCAGAGCACAACGAGCGCGGACGAAACTGCCGCCAGCGCTGCAGACTCTGCCGCTTGAGCGTGCGCACAACGCGGCGGCTGCGCGGAAATCCGCCGTGAACACGCTGGCAAGACCCTTGCTAACAAGACCCCGACGGCATGCGTGCCGAACGATTGCGTGTGAGATGAACCAACTTGTTGCCTTCTTCGCCCCGACGGCGCTGCCCAATGCGGCAGGCGCGGCCGTGCGCGCGCAAGATGGAGCGCAAGGCGGCGACTTCGCCAACATCCTCGCGCAACTGCAAAACGCACTCGCAGGCGACACCGCGCCGCCGATCGATCCGATCCAACAGGCCGCGCAGAGTCTTGGGCAGCTTCCCCCCGGGCTGGTGCAATCCGCCGACAATCTGTCGACGGAAGAACTCGCCGCACAGCTTCAGTCCTTGAACGGCAAGCCCGTCGGCGAGAACACGCCGCAGATCGACGCTCTCCTTGCATTGCTCAATCCGGCAGCGACCGCGCCCGCAGCGCAACCGAATATCAAGCTGCCCGCGACTGATGCTACTGCCGACACATCCGTCGCCGCGATGCTGGCCGCGCTGCAGCTTCAGACGCAAAGTGCGATGCCGCCGCAGATCGCGGCCGAACCTGCGTCCACCTCGCCGCAAGTGGCGCCGATGCCACCCGCCGGCACGCCGGCCGACATCGGCCTCCGCGGCAGCATCGCCGCAACCGAACAAGCGCCGGCGCCAACATCCATTCAACTCGACGCGGCCGCAAACGCCAAGGTGGCCGAGAACGCGGCCGCAGCACTGCTCGCACGCCCCGCTGTCGCGCGCTCGGCGAACGAGTCCCAGGCGCAAACGGCTCAACCCGGCAACGCCACCGAAAACGTCGCGGCCGCGCTGCTCGCACCAACCGTGGGCGCGCGCCCAACGAACGAATCGCAGGCACAACCCGGCAAGGCCGACACCGCCAAGCGCAAGGTTCAGGGCGCACCGGCCGACGCAGCCGCCCTCCAAACACCGAACGCGCAGCAGCCCAACGGCAAACCGTCCGAAGGACCGACGCTCGGCACCAACACACAGCCGCAAGCCGACGGATCCCAACTGCCGGCAAACGCGGCTGCACAGGCCAAACCGGCCGACGGCACCGCGCCGATAACGTCGCTCGCCGCCACCCCGACGCCGGCGCTTCCCACACTGATCGACGCGCAGCAAATGAGCGTGACGGTCTCGGCCGCGCCGCAAGCGCCGGTGCCCCTCGAAGCACTTGCCGTCCAGATCGCGCGCAAATTCGAAGCCGGCGTCAGCCGGTTCGAGATCAGTCTGCACCCCGCCGAACTCGGCCAACTCGACATCTCGCTGAGCGTCGCCGACGACGGCCGCATCCATGCTGCCCTGCGCGCGGAACGTCCCGAAACATTGGAACTCCTGCAGCGCGACGCCCGCTCGCTCGAACAACAGCTGCGCCAGGCCGGACTTGAAGTCGGCTCGAACGCGCTTAGCTTTTCGTTGTCCGGAGGCGCGGGACAGCAACGCCACGCGCCGTTCTCAGGCTGGCCGTCGTTCGCCGACGCGCAAGACCCCGCCGGCGCCGCCAAACAAGAAGCCGCCAAAGCATACATCGCCGTTCGGAATCCCGACGGCGTCGACATTCGCGTTTAACGGAAGGAACGACCCATGGACGTCGGAGCCGTCGCAACCAGCGCAGCCCAAACGACAGCGCGCACGTCGCTGAGCGGCAACTTCGACACGTTCCTCAAGTTGCTGACCACGCAGTTGCAGAATCAAGACCCGCTCGAGCCGATGGACGCGACAAAGTTCACCGAACAGCTGGTCTCCTATTCGCAGGTCGAACAGCAGATCAATACCAACGCCAATCTGGAATCGCTTATCGCCTTGAACAAGTCGGCGATCGGCGCCAACGCCGTGACGTATCTGGGCAAAACGGTGTTGACGGCCGGCCCCGCGACCGCCCTCGAAGCGGGCGCCGCCAAGTGGCGCTACGCGTTGACCTCCGACGCGAGCACGCTGCAGCTGACCATCAAAGATGCAAGCGGCAAGACAGTCCGCACGATGACCGGCGACAAGAATGTCGGCATGCATGAATTCACCTGGGACGGCAAGAACGACGCCGGCGTCGCTCAGGCTGCCGGCACCTACACGCTGACGGTCAACGCCAAAAAATCGGACGGCACCGCGATCGACGCGACCGTCGGCGGCATCGGCCTGATCAAAGAAATCGACATGTCGAGCGCGAGCCCGATGCTCACCATCGGCAACCGAGGCGTCTCGCTGACCGACGTTTTGAGCTTTGTGAACTGACGATCAAGGAATGCGGACGCGGCGCAAAGCGCCGCTCACGGACAAACGGGACAGCGGGTTCGAAGGGCACGCAAGGTTCCAAGTCAAAAGAACGGGGAATGAAGTCATGAGTCTCTATGGTGCACTCTATACCGGCGTCGCCGGCCTCGCCGCGAACAGCCGCGCGATGGCGACGACCTCGACCAACATCGCGAACGTCAACACGGTCGGTTACAAGTCGACCAAGACTGAGTTCTCGACCCTGCTCGCCTCCACCGCCTCGCTCGGCACGGGCGCGAACGGCGGCGTAAAGGCCGTGGCGCTGCCGCAAGTGACGCAGCAGGGCGACCTCGCCCAAACCACCTCCTCCACCGACCTTGCGATTTCGGGCCAGGGCTTCTTCGTCGTCACCAACACCGCTGTAACTGACCCGAGCGTCAACGAATTGCTCTACACCCGCGCCGGCGCCTTCACCAAAGACGCGAACGGCAACCTGAAGAACGCGGGCGGCTATTATCTTCAAGGTTGGGCGCTGGACGTAAACGGCAACATCCCGACCAACGCCAACGACATGACCCTGGTCAGCTTGGGCCAGGTCACCGGGACGGCGCTGCCGACAACGACCGCTGCGCTGCGCGCCAATCTGCAGTCGAGTTCGCCCCTGACCGCGGGTTACGCCGCCGGCGACTTGGCAGCCGGCACGATTTCCCCGCAGTTCGAAACGTCGATCGAGATCTACGACAGCCAGGGCGGCGCGCGTCCGGTCCGTCTCGCCTTCGTCAAGACAGCGGCCAACACGTGGCAGTACGAAGTCATTTATGACGGCAACCCGGTTGACATCGGTGGCCCGGCCTCGAATCCGGTCGCAACGGGCACGATCACCTTCAACACGGACGGTACGGTCGCGACACCGGCCACACCGCCGACGGTGACGATCCCGTTTGTCGCCGCCTCGGGTCTGGCGGCGCAGCCCATCGAAGTGAACTTCGGGACGCCGGGCCAAGCTGACGGCTTCACCCAATTCGACACGACCTCGACGCTCTACTCGTCCGACGTCAACGGCACGCTGTTCGGAGGCTTGACCGGCGTGCGCGTCGACGAACAGGGCTACGTCATTGCTTTGTTCAACAACGGCGTCGAGAAGCGCATGTACAAGCTGCCGATCGCCACGTTCTTGAACGCGGACGGCCTTGGGCCTCTCAACGGCAACTCGTATCGCGCAACCGTCGAATCCGGCGGCGCCAGCTTCAAGAACGCCGACGTCGGCGGCGCTGGTTCGATCGCCAATCTCGCGCTCGAACAGTCGACCGTAGATATGGCCAAAGAGTTCTCGAACATGATCGTGATCCAGCGCGCGTACACCGCTGCATCCAAGATCATAACGACGGCAGATGAAATGTTGGAGGAATTGACGCGGCTGAAACGCTGATCGCCTCGTGGGGCATTCACACATGTGAATGTCCCGCTTCGGCTGGCATGCAGTTTGCGTAGTTTCCTGCAACGCCGCGTTAATCGTGTTTCTTGGGGTCGTTTTAGGAGGCCCGCACGTAGGCTTCGCGGCAATGGTGGGATGTTGGGTGCAGGAGCGCGTATGGTGATGAGCGAAGAGAGGCAAGGGCGAGTGACGTACGTCATCGGTCCCGACGGGAGCCCGCTGACAATTGCCGACTTGCCGCCGCCGAACACAAAGCGGTGGGTCATCCGCCGCAAGGCGGAAGTCGTTGCCGCGGTGCGCGGCGGTCTGCTGAGCCTTGAAGAGGCCTGCACGCGCTACACGTTGACGGTCGAGGAGTTTCTCGCCTGGCAGCGCGCGATCGACAAGTACGGCCTGGCGGGCCTGCGCACCACGCGGGTTCAGCAATACCGCAATTAGTCCGTCAACGGACTATTAGAGAATTGAGGCCGGCCGCGGGTTTCCGCTGCCGGCCTTCATGCTTTCTTGAACTCTTGTAAACCGCGGCTTTACCGCACCATGGGTAATTTTTGCCTACGCGGATCGCACGCCGAAGTTCGGTGTGCAGATTTGGCGCAAGCCAAGAATACGGGTGCGGGAGTCTTCGCTTTGCCGGGCATGTTGAAATCGATAGGTCTTGCACGCCTCGGCGCGGCCATGGGCCTCACCGTGGCGGTTGCCGGCTTCTTCATGTACGTGATGGGCGCGATGACCGACGCGCCGAAGGCGCTGCTGTTCTCAGGCCTCGACCCGCGCGACTCCGCTGAAATCGTCGGCCGCCTCGACGCGTTGAAAGTCCCCTACTCCGTCGAAGGCGATGGTTCGACGATCCTGGTGCCGTCCGATCAAGCACTGCGTTTGCGCATGCAGCTCGCCGGCGAGGGCCTCCCCGCGGGCGGTTCCGTCGGTTACGAGATCTTCGACCGCAGCGACTCGTTCGGTCAAACGAGCTTCGTCCAGAACGTCAACCTGATCCGCGCCCTCGAAGGCGAACTCGGCCGCACCGTGCGCTCGCTGTCGTCGATCGCCAACGCCCGCGTCCATCTGAACATTCCAAAGCGCGAACTCTTTGCCGACAAGCAGCCCGAGCCCACCGCCTCGGTCGTGCTCCGCTCGCGCGGCACAGTGTCCCCGGCGCAGGTCCAATCGATCCAGAATCTGGTCGCCTCCGCCGTCCCCGGCATGCAGGCGGGATCGGTCACCGTGATCGACGAGAAGGGCAACATGCTGGGCGGCGGCGCCGCGCAAGCGGGCAGCGCTTCCATTCGCGCCGACGAACGCACCGCCTCTTACGAAGATCGCGTCCGCTCGCAAGTGGAAGACCTCGTCTCCAGCGTCGTCGGCCCCGGCCGCGCCCGCGTCCAGGTCACGGCGGAAATGGACTACAACCGCATCACGCGCGAGAGCAAGACGTTCGATCCTGACGGTCAGGTCGTGATCTCGCAACAGACCAGCAATACGAAGGCCGCCAACTCCGACGGCTCAAGCTCGCAAGGCGTGTCGGTGACGAATTCGCTTCCCGCGGGCGCAACCGACGGCGCCGGCGGTTCCGGCGGCGGCTCGTCGTCCAACGAGGACCGCACGGACGAAACGATCAACTACGAAGTTTCGCAGACGAAATCGACCGAGGTCCAAGAAGGCGGCCGCATCAAGCGTCTGTCGGTCGCGGTCGCGGTCGACGGCAACTACAAGACCGACGACAAGGGCACGCGCACCTACGAGGCGCGCGCGGCGGAGGAAATGCAGCAGATCGAGCAGATCGTGCGCTCGGCCATCGGCTTCGACGAAAAGCGCGGTGACCAGCTCAAGGTCGTGAACCTGCGCTTCTCGCAGCCCGAGATCGAGGCGTTGCCGCCGGCCGAAGAGCCGCTGTTGGGATTGGTCAAGGACGATTACTGGCGCATCGCGCAGTTCGGCGGCCTCGGCATGATCGCGCTCCTGCTCATCTTCTTCGTCATGCGCCCGCTCATCAAAGCGTTGGTCTCCCCGATCCAGAGCACCACGCTCGCCTCGCAAGCGATCGCGGGTCCTGCCGGCGTAGCCGGGGCGCTGTCCGCCGGCCAAGGCGCCGCGCAACTCAATTCACAGACGGGCCCGACCATGATTGCCCCGGCACCGCATTCCGGCGTCCAGGCCATGATCGACATCGCGCAGGTCGAGGGTCAGGTGAAAGAATCGTCGGTCCGCAAGGTCGGCGAAATCGTCGGCAAGCATCCCGATGAAGCCACGTCGATCCTTCGTCAGTGGCTGCACGAGTCGGCATGAGAACCCGGACGAACCCTCATGGTTAAACCCGCAAAACTCGCGACACGCGACGACGTCAAGGCGCTGACCGGGCCCGAAAGAGCCGCGGTGCTGCTGCTCGCGCTCGGCGAGGAGCATGGCGCCAGCATCTGGAAGGCCCTCGACGACGACGAGGTGAAGGAAGTGTCCCAGGTCATGTCGAACCTCGGCACCATCTCCGCGTCGCTGATCGAGCGCTTGCTCGTCGATTTCGTCTCGCAGATTTCGTCGACCGGCTCCGTTCTGGGTTCCTACGACACGACCGAACGGCTGCTGCAGAAGTTCCTTCCCAAGGACCGTGTCGGCTCGGTCATGGAGGAAATCCGCGGTCCCGCGGGCCGCACGATGTGGGACAAACTGTCCAACGTAAACGAGTCGGTTCTCGCGAACTATCTCAAGAATGAGTACCCGCAGACCGTCGCCGTCGTTCTGACCAAAATCAAGCCGGAGCACGCTTCCCGCGTTCTGGGCGCGCTGCCCGAAGACTTCGCGCTCGAATGCGTCGGCCGCATGCTCCGCCTCGAGTCGGTGCAAAAGGACATCCTGGACAAGGTCGAACAGACGTTGCGCCAAGAGTTCATGACCAACCTCGCCCGCACCGCCAAACGCGACTCGCATGAACTGATCGCCGAGATCTTCAATAACTTCGACCGCCAGACCGAAGCCCGCTTCCTCACTGCGCTCGAAGAGCGCAACCGCGAAGCGGCAGAGCGCATCAAAGCTCTGATGTTCACCTTCGAGGACCTCGGCAAGCTGGACTCCGGTTCGATCCAAACGCTGCTGCGCGCGGTCGACAAAGACAAACTCGGCATCGCGCTCAAAGGTGCGTCCGCCGCATTACGCGACCTCTTCTTCTCCAACATGTCCGAGCGTGCCGGCAAAATCCTGCGCGACGATATGGAGGCGATGGGTCCCGTTCGCCTGAAAGACGTGGACGAGTCGCAAATGGCGATGGTCAACGTCGCTAAGGACCTCGCGGCCAAGGGAGAGATCATGATCTCCAAGGGCAACAACGAAGACGAACTGGTCTATTGAGGGGCGATTAGCGAACATGCAACCGAACCGCCCCCCAAAATTCAACTTTGACACCGTGTTCGGTGCCAAAGGCGCGAGCACGCATACGCGCAGCTCCTACACATCCGACGAAGTCGAAGCCATGCGCCGCGAGACCTTCGCGCTAGGCAAGGCCGACACCGAAGCGCAGGCGGCCGCTGCGCGTTCGGCAACCCTTGCCGCGATCGCAGAAAGCCTGATCCGCATGATCGGCGAATTCGACGCCGCGGTGAAGGCCATGCGCCACGACAGCGCCGCCATCGCCATCGAAGTCGGCCGCAAGCTGGCCGAAGCCGCGCTCGAAGCCTTCCCGCGCAAGGACGTTGAAGCGTTGCTCGCCGACTGCCTACACAAACTGCACGGCGAGCCGCGCATCGTCGTTCGTCTGGCGCCGGCCAACGCCGAGCCGTTGCGCGCCGACATCGACGCGCTGTGCCAACAACATGCCTTCACGGGCCGCATCGTCATTCTTGCCGAACCGGCGCTCAGCGGCGCCGACTGCCGCATCGAATGGGCGGACGGCGGCGTGGAGCGTGATTTGGCCGCGACATTTTCCGCCATTGAACAGGGCGCCGAACGCTGGCGCTCGTCCAATCCGACCGAAGAGAGCTGACGATGTCACAAACAACCGACGTCAACCTGCCCGACCTCCAGACCGCGGCGCCCGAATTGCCCGATCAGCCGCTGGAGCAGGAAACCAAGCGCACGGCGACCGACCTCGAAGCCGTCTTCGACGTCAATGTCAAGGTTTCGGCCGTGCTCGGCAAGGCGACGATGGAGGTCAGCCATCTCTTGAAGCTTGGCCGCGGCGCCGTCGTCGAACTCGATCGCAAGATCGGCGAAGCCATCGACATCTACGTCAACGAGCGCCTCGTCGCGCGCGGCGAAGTCGTGCTCGTCGAGGATCGCCTCGGCATCACCATGACTGAAATCGTCAAAGGCGACCGGTCGTAAACGGAACACTCGAAAGAAACCCCCATGCGTCTTCTCATCATCGGACAACTGAACGGCCAGATCGGCGCCGCGACCAAGATCGCCATCGACAAGGGCGCCAAGGTCGCCCACGCGACGACGATCGAGCAAGGCCTCGCCGAACTGCGCGACGGGCGCGGCGCCGACCTGCTGATGGTCGACGTCGCGATGCCGATTGCTTTGCTGGCGGCCCAGCTTCGCGCCGAACGCATCCACGTTCCGATCGTCGCTTGCGGCATAGGCACGGACGCAAGCGCGGCGGTCGATGCCATCAAGGGCGGCGCGAAAGAGTACATCCCCCTGCCCCCCGACGCGGTGCTGATCGCCGCCGTTCTGGCCGCCGTCGCCGACGAATCGCACCACATGGTGTTCGAAGACAAAGCGATGGAAAGCGTCATCGCCCTCGCGGAACAAGTGGCGCCCAGCGAAGCCTCGATCCTCATCACCGGCGAATCCGGTACGGGCAAGGAAGTCGTCGCCCGTCATCTCCACCGCAAATCGAACCGCGCGGACAAGCAGTTCATCTCGATCAACTGCGCCGCTATTCCCGACAACCTTCTCGAATCCGAACTCTTCGGCCACGAGAAGGGCGCTTTCACCGGCGCCGTCGCGCGCCGCATCGGCAAATTCGAAGAAGCCGACGGCGGCACGCTGCTGCTCGACGAAATCTCGGAAATGGATGTGCGCCTGCAGGCGAAGCTCCTCCGCGTGCTTCAGGAACGCATCGTCGATCGCGTCGGCGGTTCCAAACCGGTCCGCGTCAACATCCGCATCATCGCCACCTCGAACCGCGACCTGCAACAGGCCGTTCGCGACGGTACCTTCCGCGAAGACCTACTTTATCGCCTCAACGTCGTGAACCTAAAAATCCCGCCGCTGCGTGAGCGCCCGGCTGACATTCTGGCGCTGGCGCAACACTTCGCGCGCAAATACGCAGACGCCAACGGCGTCGCCGTGCGCCCGATTTCGGAAGGCGCCAAGCGCACGCTGATGTCGCACAGCTGGCGCGGCAACGTGCGCGAACTCGAGAATACGGTTCATCGCGCGGTCCTGCTGTCGCAAGGCCACGACATCACCGAAGCATCGATCCGCCTGCCCGACGGCTCGAAGGTCGGCGACGAAATCGCGATCACGACGCCGACCGCGATCGCCCGCGCGGCGCAGGCCGCCGAGGCGGTGAACCGCGAAATGGTCGGCCGGACCGTCGCGGACGTCGAGCGTGATCTGATTTTGCAGACGCTCGGTCATTGCCTTGGCAACCGCACGCATGCGGCCAACATTCTCGGCATCTCGATCCGAACGCTGCGCAACAAGCTGAAGCAGTACTCCGACGAAGGCGTGCGCGTGCCCATGCCGGGCGGCGGCGAGTTGCGGGCTTACTAAAACACACACGCTCTAGGCGGAACGACACATGGCCGAAGCAAACACCACGGCGCGCCTCAACGGCGGCTCGGGCGTGTTCACCATAAGCCTCGATATGCTCAAGCGCGGCGACCTGTCGCTCGCGCTGGGCATCATGGCGATCATTGCCGTGCTGTTGTTCCCGATGCCGACGTTCCTTTTGGACATCGGCCTGGGAATTTCGATCGCCGCATCGGTCTTGATCCTGATGACAGCGCTCTTCATCGAGCGCCCGCTTCAGCTCTCGACCCTCCCGACCATCCTTTTGATCTCGACGATGTTGCGCCTGTCGCTCAACCTCGCATCGACGAAGTTGATCCTCACCAACGGTCACGAAGGCACCGGCGCCGCCGGCCACGTCATCGAGGCCTTCGGCAACTTCCTGATGCAGGGCAACTTCGTCATCGGGATTATCGTCTTCGCGATCTTGGTCATCGTGAACTTCGTCGTCATCACCAAGGGTTCGGGTCGCATCGCCGAAGTCTCGGCCCGCTTCACCTTGGACGCGATGCCCGGCAAGCAGATGGCGATCGACGCCGACCTGTCGGCGGGCCTCATCAACGAAAAGGAAGCGCGCGAACGCCGCAAGCGCTTGGAAGACGAAGCGAACTTCTACGGCTCGATGGACGGCGCCTCGAAGTTTGTGCGCGGCGACGCCGTTGCCGGCATCCTCATCACCTTCATCAACGTCATCGGCGGCATCATCATCGGCGTCGGTCAGCACGGCATGGATTTCGCCGCTGCCGGCCACGCCTACACGCTGCTCACCATCGGCGATGGCCTGGTCACGCAGCTTCCCGCCCTGCTCGTTTCGACCGCCGCCGGTTTGATGGTGTCGAAAGCCGGCGTCGAAGGTTCAGCCGAAAAAGCCCTGGTCCACCAGCTTTCGGATTACCCGCAAGCCCTCGGCATGTCGTCGTTCGTGATGGGCTTGATGGCTTTCTTGCCCGGCATTCCGACGCTGATCTTCTTGGGGCTCGCCGCCGGCGCGGGCGGCCTCGCCTACATGACGGCGCAGCGCAAAGAAGGTGAGCGCGACGCCGTCACGAACGCGGCCTCTGACGCCGAAAAAGCGAAGGCCCCGACCGACGAGCCGATCCAAACCGCGCTCGCGATGGATTACCTGAAAGTCGAACTCGGCTACGGCCTCCTGCCGCTGATCAACGACGCCAAGGGCCACCGCCTCACCGATCAGATCAAAGCGCTGCGCCGCCAGATCGCCTCCGAAATGGGCTTCGTCATGCCCTCGGTGCGCATCATCGACAACATGTCGCTGGGCTCCACCGACTATGTCATCCGGGTCAAGGAACTGCAGGCAGGCAAAGGCGATCTGCAGCCCGGTCAACTGCTCGTCATGGATCCGCGCGGCGGCCCGATCGATCTCCCGGGCAAGCCGACGCGCGAACCGGCCTTCGGCTTGCCGGCGGCTTGGATCGACGAACGCCTGCGCGATGAAGCGACGTTCCGGGGCTTCACCGTCGTCGACCCCGCGACGGTGCTGACCACGCATCTGACCGAATTGCTCAAGGAAAACATGTCCGAGCTTCTCTCCTACGCGGAGACAAAGAAGCTGCTCGACGATCTGCCGGCCGAGAACAAGAAACTGGTCGACGACTTGATCCCCTCGCAGATCACCGTGACGGGCATTCAGCGCATCCTTCAATCGCTTCTCGCCGAACGCATCTCGATCCGCGACTTGGCGACCATCCTCGAAGGCATCGCCGAAGCCGCATCGCGCTCATCGACGACGCTGCAGATGACCGAACACGTCCGCTCGCGCCTTGCCCGCCAGATCTCCTCGGCGAACACCTCGCACGCGGGCTATCTGCCGCTCATCGCGCTGTCGCCGGTGTGGGAGCAAGCCTTCGCTGAAGCCCTCATCGGCCAAGGTGACGAGAAGCAACTCGCCCTCGCCCCGTCGAAGCTGCAGGAGTTCATCCAAACCGTCCGCGCCCGCTTCGACAACGCGGCCAACGAAGGTGAACTGCCGGTCCTCCTCGCCTCCCCGCTCGCGCGTCCTTACGTCCGCTCGATCATCGAACGCTTCCGCCCGCAGACCTTCGTCATGTCGCAGAACGAAATCCATCCGTCGGCGCGCCTGCGCACTTTGGGGCAGATCTAGACCATGCGAGTTCGCTCATTCACCGCCGCCTCGACCCAAGCCGCGATAACCCTCGTCCGCAACGAGATGGGCCCAACCGCGGTCATCATCGCCGTCGACCAAGCGGCCAGGGGGCACGGCGTCGTCGTTCGCGCCGCCGTCGAAGAGATGAGCCCCGCACCCGATCCGGTTGCACCTCCGTCCGTTGAAGACCGGCTGGAGGCCCTGCTCAAAGCGCGCCTCGCCCGCCCGCACCGGCTCGAACACGCCGCCTAGCTTCGAAAATCGCCAAAAACACCGTGGCGCGCGCGCCACAACGGTCGATGACCACCCCCGCCTCGCTTCGCGGTCTGTGTGAGTTCGGGTACTCTCTCCGGGACATCAACTCTCGGGGGAGGGAACTGGTACTATGGAAATTCTACAAGAAATGGGGGACATCGTGATGAGCGTGTTCACCACGGACAGCATCTCGCTCATCATCATGCTGCTCGTTGTGGTCGCCGCCGGCATGATGCTCGGCCAAATCGGCCGCCTCATTCAGGTTACCGTAGGGGCGCTCGCGATCTATGGCCTGCTGCGGCTGGGCTACTCGCTGAGCCAAGGCGCTGAGCCTACCACACTGCCGGCAACGGCTTGGGGCGGTCTCAAGATGATGACCGTCGGCGAACTGGTCGTTTACTTCATCGCTTTTGCGATTGTGATCAGCATCGTCCACATCATCCGCAACGCCGTGGCGTCGCGCGGTCACTAGGTACCAAATCGCTGGTCGCGGGACATTGTCCCGCGACGGGGGCGCGGCGCGCGGCAAAAAAAGCACAGTTTTGGCAGCCCCAGATATGACAATATGAGACGACGCGGGTGAAAAGGGGCGCGTGAGACCCCGACACACGACGGCGTTCAGGTGGGTAAGGAAATGGAAAAGCAGTTCATCGACTTCGTCATCCACGTCTTCACGCTGGAATGGGCGATCTGGGGCCTGCCGCTTAGTCTGCTGCTGTCGATGATCACGACCCGGGTCCTCCCTGGGTTCGCCTTGGCGGCGCTCGCGGTGGTCATCTATCACGTGGGGGTGGTCGTGGTATCGATCCTGCTCGCCGGCGGCGACATGGGCACCCTGCCCGATCAGCTCAGCGCCGCCGCGCAGAAGCTGGAACCGCTGTCCATCGCGGCTGAGTACGTGGCCTATGCCTTCCTGATCATCGTTTTCAGCATGACGCGCAAGGACATGTTCCGCCCCAGCGTCATGGAATAGCTTAATCGCCGCGCCAACTGTCGTAAGACCAGTTGCCCGCTCCCAAGCCGACCAGCACCAAAAGACCGCCCGCGATCGCCATATTCTTGGCGAAGAGCGCCGTTTCGACGCGCGCCGCGTCCGTGCCCCCCATCGTCCAGAAATCGTGCATCTGAAAACTGACCGCGAGCGTGAACGCAAACAGGATCAGGGCCATCAACCGGGTACGAAACCCGATCACGAGCCCAAGCCCCGCCCCGAGTTCGATGACGATCGATAGCGCCAAAAGCGGCTGGATCATCGAGATCCCGTGCTCAGCCATGTAGAGCGTGGTGCTGTCCCAATTCTGCAACTTGTTGACGCCTGACAGCACGAACAGAGCCGCTATCATGCAGCGGCCGACAAGAGGCGCGATGTTTTCGCCGAACGACATGGGAGCATTCCTGTTGGGGCCCGCTAGAATGACGGCGCGGCCGACTCTGATAGTCGATTCTAGCCGCGAACGGACGAACCGACGAACGAACGATCTGACGCGACATGCCGCCGGCCGACGAACAATTGTGGATTCTAGCGGGATTGGCACTGCTGGTCGCGGCCCTAGGGCTCATCGTCCGCAGTCTGATGCGGGGCAAACCTGCGCCCGTCCCCACCGACGGCCCCTTGCGCCTCATGGTGCGCCCGCTCAAGGAGCTCAAGCCCGACCCGAACCACCTCTATCTGGGCGCCACGATCGCGCGCGAGCTGACGGCGGGCCTCAAGCGGTTCGAACGGATCGAGCCCGCGATCGGCGACGCCCGCGCGGGCCTCTCGCTCGAGGGCGCCGTGCGCAAGACGGGCCCGCGCGTCGTGATGACCATCCGCCTCATGAACGGCCGCCACACCATATGGCGCGGCACCTACGACGGCGCGATGGAAGACCTCGCGCAAATGGAAAGCGAAATCGTCCTCAACGTCGCCCGCACCCTGCGCGTCCCGCCCCGCAAGGCGGGAACGCCGGTGTCGGTGTCTTAGAGAGCGCTACTTCTTGGCATCGTCCCACAGCGTCCAGACCGGTTGCTTTGCGTGGCGTACGCCGTAGAGCGCAAAGATCAGAATGCCAACGCCGAACCAAAGGCCGAGCCGGATCCAAGTATCGCCCGGCAAGCCGTACATCATCGCACCGCACACGATAATGCCGAGAATTGGCGTGATCGGCGAGAACGGCGTTTTGAACGGCCGCGGCACGTCAGGCCGTTGCACCCGAAGAACGATCACCGCGAGACAGACGAGCACGAAGGCGAGCAGCGTACCGATCGAAACCAACTCGCCCAAGATATCGATGGGAAAAACACCGCCCAGAAACGCCGCGAAAATGCCAACCAAGATCGTACCGCGGGCGGGCGTGTTATACGTCGGATGCACCGACGCGAACACCGATGGCAACATGCCGTCGCGCGCCATCGAGTAGAAGATACGTGTCTGCCCGTAGAGTGAGACAAGAATGACCGTGGTCAAGCCCGCAACGGCCCCCACATCGACGATCCACTCCAGCCACTTGAGCTGCGGCCCCGCAGCCTGAATCGCAATCGTGACAGGGTTTTCGACGTTCAGCGTCGGATAGGGCGCCAGGCCGACCATCGTCAGCGACATGAGGATGTAAAGAGCCGTGCAGATTGCAAGCGATCCCAAGATGCCGATCGGCAAATCCCGTTGCGGGTTGCGCGCCTCCTGCGCTGCCGCTGACACCGCATCGAACCCGATATAGGCAAAGAATACGACGCCCGCCGCGCGCAGAACCCCGGACCATCCGAACTCGCCGAACTCGCCTGAATTTTCCGGCACGAACGGCACCAGATTCGCCTGATTGATCAGCGGCAGACCGAAGATGATAACGAGCAGAACGACAGCGATCTTGACGAGAACCATAAGCCCGTTGGCGCTGGCCGACGCGCGAACGCCGACGACCAAGAACGCGGTCAGGACGGCGACGATCGCGACCGCCGGAAGATTGACGATGGCGCCGGTCAGTATGAAGTGCCCGCCAGAGTCGAACGCGACGGGCGCTTTCGACAACGCTTCCGGAAACGGCATGCCGAGCTTGGCCATGACCGACCCGAGATAGCCCGACCACCCGACCGACACCGCGCCGGCCGACATGCCATACTCGAGCAGCAAGTCCCACCCGATGATCCAAGCGGCAAAACGCCCGAACGCGGCGTACGCATAGGTATAGGCGCTCCCCGACTGCGGAATCATCGCGGCGAGTTCGGCGTAGCAAAGCCCCGCGAACAAGCAACCAACGCCCGCGATGACGAATGAGATGGTGACCGCAGGACCTGCGAACTCCGCCGCTGCCTTGCCGGTGATGACGAAGATACCCGCACCGATAATGGCGCCGATACCAACCGCAATCAGTTGCCACGGGCCAAGCGTCCGCTTGAGTTCGGGCGCGGCCGTGCCGGTCGACGAATCCTGCATGTCCTGCCCGCCCATATGTGTCCCCTCAAATTTCAACGGCGTGAGTGCGCCGCCAGCCGGGGCGCGAAGCATCGTCACAACTCTGCCACGAGGTCCGATGGACACCAAATTTCTGCGAGTCCCCGCGCGATCTCGAATGCCTCTTGACAGAATGGAACAAAATAGGAACATTAAGCGGACGGGGCACGGAACGATTGAGCGATAGGTGAGACGATGTTCGGACGGCGTGAAGTGAACCCCGAGAAGATTCTGCGCATGAACGGTGAGCAGTGGCGCCAGGGCGATGTCCTGCGCGTGACCCCGCGCCGGCGCTGGGACGGCGACCCCGAGGCCAAGCGCATGGTGATCCGCCGCCGTGACTTCGGCGAGGTCGGTCTGTCGGCCATGCGTTGGGGCCTGGTGCCGGAAGCAAAGCACGAAAGCGAACCCGCGCGCCCGCTCATCGCCGTTCGCACCGAAACGATCGCCGAGCAGATCGAATGGCGTCGCCTCCTGAACGCCAAGCGCTGCGTGGTCCCCGCCGATCAGTTCTTCGAATGGATGCGCGTCGGCGGCGTGAAGACGCGGGAATACGTGTTCAAGCTCAGAAGCCGCCGCCCGATGATGATCGCGGGGCTGTGGAGCCGCTCGCCCGTGCCCGGCGTGAAGCCCGCCGAATGCTTCGCCTACATTTCATGCCCGGCCAACAGGCTGATCGGCCAAATCCACGACCGCATGCCCGTCATCTTGGACGATACGGGCGTCACGACCTGGCTCAACCCCGACGCGCCGCTCGAGACGTTGATCGACCTGATGAGGCCGATCGACAACGGCCTGCTCGAACTGCAATCCGTCGGCGCCGCACCACGGGCACGCCCCTACCAACCCTCGCTATTCGCATCGCGCGCGGCATGAGAGACCGCGATGACACGGGCGGCGAGCTACTCCGCCGCCGCCCGCTTAAGCCTTCCGGACGTGCCGGCCGAGCGCGATGTCGTCGAGTTCCGTCTGCACCTGCCGGGCAAACTCGACCCTGTCGCGCGCTTGCTCGTTGTCGGCCGCAATCTCGTGCTTCTTGAGTTCGCGATACGCGGTCTGCAGCTCTTCCGTCACCGTCGCCGCCTGGCGATCGACCTCGTCGACCGTGCGCTGGATGTTTTCGCGCCGCGCCTGCACCGAACGCGCGAACGACGGATAGGCAAGCCGCCCCAGATCGCTGTTCGCGGCCCGCCGCTGCTCTTCCCGCATCATCGTCTCGAGATCGGTCATCTTCTTCGTCAAATCCGCCCGCATGTCGTCGAGCGACTTCAAACGTTTGCGAACCTCGTCCACGCGAAAGCGATGGAGTCTGATCAGTGCTTCACGCGATTTCATGTCGTCACCCCTACCCTTATGCCCCGCTTAGGATCTCTGCGAGTTGTGCGTACCCCAATTGAAGATCGCCGCGTTCGTCCTTGCGCTGAGAGAGGAACGCGTCGAGCTTCGGAAACAGTTTGATGGCGCGATCGACGTCCGGGTCCGAACCCGCGCGATAGGCGCCCAGACGGATCAACTCCGCCATGTTGTCGTAAGTCGCAAGCACGCGCCGCGCCTGGTCGATAACGGCCTGCTCTTCGCGCGTGTTGCACCCCGGCATCGTGCGCGAGAGAGAGCGCAGGACGTTCACGGCCGGAAACCGCCCGCGCTCCGCAATCGCGCGATCGAGCACCACGTGCCCGTCCAAGATGCCGCGCACCGCGTCGGCGACCGGCTCATTGTGATCGTCGCCTTCGACGAGCACCGTGAAGAGCCCGGTGATCGATCCCGAACCGCGCACGCCGGGACCCGCCCGCTCCAAGAGCCGCGGCAACTCCGCGAAAACCGACGGCGTATAGCCCTTCGACGCCGGCGGCTCGCCCGCCGCCAAGCCGATCTCGCGCTGCGCCATCGCAAACCGCGTGACCGAGTCCATCAGGCAAAGCACCTTGAGACCCTGATCGCGAAAATACTCGGCCGTCGTCAGCGTCATGTACGCCGCCTGCCGGCGCATCAGCGCGCTCTCATCGGACGTGGCGACGACAACGACGCTGCGCGCCAAACCCTCAGGCCCCAAATCGTCGACCAAGAATTCCTGAACCTCGCGCCCGCGCTCGCCGACCAGGCCGATAACGATGACGTCGGCGGCCGTATAGCGCGCGATCATCGACAACAGCACCGATTTGCCGACGCCCGATCCGGCAAAGATGCCGAGCCGCTGCCCCTGACACGCTGTCGTAAACGCGTTGAGCGCCTTGACGCCCAAATCCATCTTCGCCCCGACGCGCGCCCGCGCATGCGCGGCGGGCGGCGTGTTGCGCACGCGATAAGGCTTCGCACCGTGCGACAGCTGACCTAATCCATCAACAGGCTCGCCCAACGCATTGATCACGCGCCCGAGCCATTGGCGTGAGGGCAAAACCTCCGCCACCTCCGCTTCGACGAAGGCCTTGCAACCCATGCGCACGCCGTCGAGATCCGCGAACGGCATCGCCAGCGCGCGCCCGTTCCGGAACCCTACAACCTCGGCTGAGATGTCGGACCCGCGCGGCCCCGCGATCGCGAGTCGTGTTCCGATCGCGAGTGCGTCAACCGTCCCTGCTACTTCCACGAGCAGTCCTTGGACGCCTGTAACCCGGCCGTAACTCCGGAATCGGGGCGCCGCCGCCACTGCCGAGATGAGCGCGTGCATGAGTAAGTCCGTCTAAACCACGGACGAGTATGGCTTCACGCGACTTAAGGTTGCCCTAAACGCCAGGGCGTGGCTTGAAAACGTCAGCGCTCGGACAATTTTACCGGTGCCGTTTACGAACAAGCCCTCGCGATTAAGCTTTGTTAAACATTACCGACTAGATTCGTTGGTGAACAAACCAACAAGGGCGCCGGTTGTAGCCCGGTTGCGAGGGGAGACTTAACAGCATGCGAGTTCTCTTGATCGAGGACGATAGCGCCATGGCGCAGAGCATCGAGTTGATGCTCAAGTCCGAAGGGTTCAACGTCTATACGACGGACCTTGGCGAGGAAGGCGTCGACCTTGGCAAACTTTACGACTACGACATCATCATTCTCGACCTCCAGTTGCCGGACATGTCGGGCTTCGACGTGCTGAAGCAGCTGCGCGTCAACAAGATCGCGACCCCGATCCTGATTCTGTCGGGCTCGACCCAGGTCGAAAACAAGGTCAAAGGCCTCGGCTTCGGCGCCGACGACTACATGACCAAGCCCTTCCACAAGGACGAACTGATCGCGCGCGTTCACGCCGTTGTGCGCCGCTCGAAGGGCCATTCGCAGTCCGTCATCCAGACCGGCAAGCTCACCGTCAACCTCGACACCAAGACGGTTGAAGTCGACGGTCAGCGCGTCCACCTGACGGGCAAAGAATACCAGATGCTTGAGCTGCTCTCCCTCCGTAAGGGTACGACCCTCACGAAGGAAATGTTCCTGAACCACCTCTATGGCGGTATGGACGAGCCGGAACTCAAGATCATCGACGTCTTCATCTGCAAACTGCGCAAGAAGCTGCAGGCCGCCGCCGGCCAGCACTACATCGAAACCGTCTGGGGCCGTGGCTACGTGCTGCGCGATCCGTCGGAAGCCGCCACGAACGCGGCCTAAAGACTAAGGCCTGAGGGGGTCTGACGGAGGGCGCTACCGGCAACGGCGGCGCCCTTCGGCGTTTCAGGGACATAAACCAACACCGACCCCATGCAATCCTTACCAGCAATTAAGCACCCTTGCGCGCGCCTCCTTAAGGTTCGCCCCCTACCCTGACACTGGAGACAAGGTGGAACCCGCGTCATGGCCCGCATTTTGGTGCTCGACGACGACAAGCTGTTCGGCGCGCTAATGCGGCGCGCGTTAGGACAACGCGCGCACGAAGTGACGCTGGCCGAAACCGCCGCCGCCGCGCGCGCGACGCTGGCCGCGGCCACCTTCGACGCGATGGTCTGCGACATAATCCTGCCCGACGAGAACGGCTTGCATCTGCTGCGCGACGTCTGCACGAACTATCCGGCCATGGCGACGATCGCGATTTCGGGCGGCCATTCGGGCGCTGTGGACCTGCTGCACCTGGCGCAAACCGTCGGCGTCGATGCCGTCGTGAAAAAGCCGCTCGAACTGAACAGCTTCGTGGCGACGGTCGAGACCGCCCTCACCGCAAAGCAAGCGACGCCATCGATCCGCAAGAAAGTGTCTTAAACGGCAGGACCGGTGCGCGCGAACTTGACGTCGAAGCGCACGGTATCGCCCTCGTGCACATAGGTGATCGTGCTGCCCACCTTCTTGGCGAGAAGCGCGGTGACAAACGGTGCAATCGTTCGGCCCGTCAGGTCTTCAGGCGGCGTCGCCAGCGCCAAGCCCTCTTTGATGTCCGGCGCCAGATTGGCTTTCAGCCCCTTCGCCACGATCGACACGACGATCGCGTTCTTGGGCGCCTCGACGCGCACGGTCAAAACGCCGCCGCGCGGAATGCAATCCGCGCCCAGCGCCGAGAGGTTCAACAGAACGCGGACGATTTCCTTGTCCACCGCCACCGGCGGCGCGTGCCAATCGAGCTTTGCCTTGCCGACGCGGAAAAACTCTTCGGCGACGTTGGCCACTTCGCGAAGGTCGATCTCAGCCCCGGCCGAACCCATGGCACCGAACGCCATGCGGGCGAACAAGAGCCGCGCCTTCGCCTGGCCCACACTGTGTTCGATCAGCCGCATGGCATGCTCGCGCATTTGCGCGTCGTCCTCGTCGGCCAGGATCTCAAGCCCGTTCGAAATCGCCGCCACCGGACTGATCAGGTCGTGGCAAACGCGCGAAACGAGCAATGCGCCGAGGTCGGTCTCGCTGGCGGGCTCGGGTGATTTCACTTGTGCATCCGGAATTGGCGTCGGCACCGGGGACAAGTATTCTGAAGCTAGACGTTGCATCAACCTAAACCACCAAAGTCCGCTTAAGATTGGCTTAAGCGCGAACGGGATGAACGGGCAAAATGCCGAAGCAGCAGGCGACCGCCAGTGAACTAGAACCCGGCCAATATGTCATGCTCGAAGGAGCGCACGACTGGGGATTGGGTCAGATTCAATCGGTTGCGGGCGACCGCGCGACCGTCAATTTCGAGAATATGGGAAAACGCTTGATCAATCTCAAACACGCGACGCTAAAGGTGGTCGACCCACAGGAGTTGCCCCAATCGTGAGCCCCCTAGAAGCTGAAACGCACGCTGCACTGCTCGCAAAGATGGTCGAAACCGCACGCAGCGCGGGTGCCCTCGTCATGCGCCACTATGAGGGCGACAGTGAGCGCCGCTACAAAGCCGACAAGTCGCCTGTCACCGCCGCCGACGAAGAAGCCGAAGCGCTGATCCTCAATGCCCTGCACGCCGCCGCCCCTGCCCTCCCCGTGGTCGCGGAGGAAAGTGCTGCGGCGGGCAAACTCCCCGACGTTTCCGGCGGCATCTTCTTCCTGGTCGACCCGCTCGACGGCACGAAAGAATTCCTAAACAAGAACGGCGAGTTCACGGTCAACATCGCCCTCATAGAACAGGGGACACCAACGGCCGGCGTCGTCTACGCCCCCGCCATCGATCGCCTGTTCTGGGGGAGCGCCGCGGGCGCCTTCGAAGAATCAAACGGCAACTTGCGCCAAATCAAAACCCGCGCCACCCCGGCCGAAGGCATGACCGCCATCGCCAGCCGCAGCCACCGCGACCGCCTCACCGACGAATATCTCGCCCACTACCCAATCGCGAAACTCGTCGCAGCAGGCTCCTCGCTAAAATTCTGCGTGATCGCCGCCGGCGAAGCCGACCTCTACCCAAGACACGGGACCACGATGGAATGGGACACCGCCGCAGGCGACGCTGTACTGCGCGCAGCTGGCGGCCGCGTCACCCGCCTCGACGGCAAAACCCCCCTCACCTACGGCAACGCCGCCGAAAATTTTCGAAACCAGAGCTTCATCGCTTGGGGCCGGTAGATCGCATGAGCAAGATCGTGACGGCGCGCACGCGTGCCGCGCCTTGCCCGCCGGGGCAAGGCTGTTAGGCTCGCAGCCAACAAGGAGACCCCGATGCTACGCTTTGCCCTTGCGATGATGTTCGTGTTCGCCGCCGCAACCGTCCATGCCCGAACGCTGGGCGACACCCAAATCGTCAGCGAGGCAGCTCTTGCGAAGTTGAAAAACAACAAAGGCGTAACGCTGCAATGGCTATGGGGCGCGAGCCCCGCAAAACTCGCCGTGAACGAAACGCCTGAAGGGGTAATGATTTCCGGCCAGCAAGGCCCGCACAACGGCGATCAATTGGTCGTCAACGGCGTCATCACGCGCATCGAGGCCAAGACATTTTGGTTCAAAGGCCGCATAGCAATCACCGACAATGAAACCACCGAAATCTGCGTGCGCGAGGGGACCTACACCTTCCGCATCATCGGCGCGCGCCGGTTCTGGCGGTTGAAAGAAAACGCGGCCAACTGCCCCGGCCGTGCAGACCTGGCGGACTACGTCGACATCCGGTTCTGAAACCGGAACCCGCAAAAAAATCTCACGCGAAGCCGCGAAGACGCGAAACCAATTCCTTCTTGAGCGCCGCAGGCGCGCAGACCATTTAGAGACGGCGCTTCGCGCCGCGGGCGCGCTCCGCCGTTCGCGCTTTCTTTTCGCGTCTTCGCGGCTTCGCGTGAGATTCTCTTTGCTGCGCCGCGGTCACACCGCCGCGCGCTTCACCTTCAGCAACGTCGACTCCGCCGCCACCACCTCGACCCGCGTACCTGCGGCCAAGTCGCTGCCGTCCACCGTTTGCGCCGACCAGCGCGTGTCGCCGACCGTGACCGCGCCTTCGCCGTTGCGGAAGTCTTCCGCCACTGTCGCGAACTTGCCGACGATGTGATCCATCCGCTGGTTCAGCGCCGACACGTCGCCTTGCGCCTGCTTCGGCAGATAATGCGACGCGACGACCAAGGCCGCCGACAGCACCGCAAACACCGCTAGCTGCCCGACCCAACCCACATCCACGAACGCCGCCAGCAATCCGGTGACTACCGCCGCAACACCCGGCCAAATCAGGTACTGCGTCGGCATCACCATCTCGATGCCGATCAACACGGCACCAAGCGCAAGCCAATGGTATGGCCCAATCTCAAGCAACCAAGTCATGTCCATGACGGCAACTCCCCGCTAAGTGTTGTCAACGCGTCGGCGGCACCGACCCGCCGGATCGCGCAGCCGTCGACGCGTTGCCCTTCTCGAGCGCGGCCTTCGCAAGCTCGCCGATGCCCGCGATCGAGCCCAACAAACCCGTCGTCTCCATCGGCAGCACGACGAACTTCTGGTTCGGCGCCATCGCCAGCTCCTTGAACGCCTCGACGTATTTCTGGCCGAGGAAGTAGTTGATCGCCTGCACGTCGCCCTTGGCAATAGCATCCGACACCAGCGTCGTGGCCTTCGCTTCCGCCTCGGCCGATCGTTCACGTGCTTCGGCGTCGCGGAACGCAGCCTCGCGCCGGCCTTCGGCTTCCAGAATCGCCGCTTGCTTCGAACCTTCGGCACGCAAGATGGCCGCCTGCTTCGCACCGTCGGCGGTCAACACTTCCGCACGCCGTTCGCGTTCGGCCTTCATCTGCCGCGCCATCGAGTCGGTGATGTCCGACGGCGGCGACAAGTCTTTGATCTCGATGCGCGTCGCCTTCACGCCCCATGGCTGCGTCGCCGCATCGACCACCCGCAATAGCTTGACGTTGATCTCGTCGCGCTTCGACAGCACCTCGTCGAGGTCCATCGACCCGATCACCGTACGCACGTTCGTCAGCGCCAAGTTCGCGATCGCTTGCATCAGGTTTTGCACTTCATAGGCCGCGCGCGCCGCATCGACGATTTGAATGAACGCGATCGCATCCGCCGTCACCTGCGCGTTGTCTTTCGTGATCACTTCCTGGCTCGGAATCTCGAGCACCGTTTCCATCATCGACATCTTGCGGCCGACCCGCTCGAAGAGCGGGTTGATAAGCCCAAGGCCGGGCTTCAAGGTGCGGACGTACCGGCCGAACTGCTCGACCGTCCATTCGTAGCCCTGCGGTACGAACTTTATGGCGCGAAAAATTAGAACGATCGCCGCAAAGACGAGCGCGAAAATGAACGTCGTGCCAAAGTCCTGGAACATGTGATTCCCCTCCCTAGATTGCGAAAGCGGCATCCGGCCACCACGAATCAGCCGGAATCATAGCGAAGCTCACAACCAAACGCCTTGCTGGCCCTTCGCAATGTCATATGGCCGGGTTAATCTTAGGCCACAAGGGGCTTGAACGTTCTGGAGAAGCTACAGATGACCGACAAGAAACTGACCCGCCGTGACACACTGGTAAAGGCAGGCGGCGGCGCACTCTCGCTCGCAGCCGCCATGACGCTGGTAAACCAAACGGCCAGCGCCGACGACACTTACTCGAAGAACGAAATCGTCCAAGTCGCCTCCGACTTTTTCGGTATGACGACCGCGGCCGTCGCCCAAGCTGTCGAACGCATCTTCGCCGACCTTGGCCGCCCGAACGCCTACGTCACGGGCGAAGAAGGCTCCGGCGCCTTCGTCGTCGGCCTGCGCTACGGCAAAGGCACGATGCACCGGAAAAACTTCAAGAAACTACGCGTCTATTGGCAAGGCCCGTCGGTCGGCTTCGACATCGGCGCGAACGCCTCGAAGTGCTTCACGCTCGTCTATCAAATCCGCCGTCAAGAAGAGATTTTCCAGCGCTATCCGGGCGTTGAAGGCACGTACTACTTTATCGCCGGCATCGGCGTGAACTATCAACGCTCAGGCCGCATTTCGCTGGCTCCAATGCGCACGGGCGTAGGTCTGCGCGCCGGCGTCAACGCAGGCTACCTCAGCTACACCCGCGAACGCGATATCTTGCCGTTCTAAACTTGGCGTTTGAGGCCGCAGCGGGTCACCGCAGCGGCCTCAAACCCGAGGCACAAAATGCAGCAGGAGATTATCGCCTACTACGATCGCCTCGCGCCCAACTACGACGCCTCCCGTTTCGCAAACAGCTACGGCCGCTTCATCGACGCGCGCGAACGCGCACTGCTTCGTGCTTGGCTCCCGGCGAGCGCCACAAGTATCCTCGAACTCGGTTGCGGCACAGGCCGTTTGTCAGGCTTCGCAACCATCGCGACGGACGCAAGCACGGCGAGCCTCGCCATCGCGCGCACGCGCGAACGGGCAACCCGCTTTGCCGCCGCTGACGCCGAGCGTTTGCCGTTGCCCCCCGCAATGTTCGATGCCGTCTACGCATTCCACCTGCTGATGCATCTTGAGACCGGAGCGATCCACAACATCTTCACCGAAGCCGCGCGCGTGTTGCGGCCCGGCGGCGTGCTGATCGCCGACATCGCCTCGAAAACGCGGAGGGATATCGCAGGCAAACACCGCGCTGGTGAACACGCTTGGCACGGCGCGACGGCATTGACCTCTCGCGAATTCGAAGCGGCCGGTCGAGCCGCGGGACTCGACCTTCGACGAATGACCGGCTTGCTGTTCCTGCCCGTGCATCGTCTACCCGAACGCGCACGACCGCCGCTCGCGCACGTCGATTCTTGGCTCGCCGGCCGATGGCCGTCGCTCTCATCCTATCTCATCGCGAGCTTCGCAAAACCATGAGCGCGCTTCGCCGCCTTATTCGCGCATTGGCGCCTATGCAACTGCGCCTCGTTATTGCGGTGACACGGCGCACATGGAGCGATTGGCGCAATCCGCCCGCGTTCGCGACCGAAACGCTCGACCAAACCACCCGCGCGAACCTGAAGCCCGCCTTCACAATCGCCCAACCGATCCGCCGCACGGCGCACTTCGAGGGCAAGCTTCACAACCTCACCCTCGCAGCAACCAAACTCGACGGCCTGCGCGTGCGGCCAGGCAGCACCGTCTCGTTCTGGCGCATCATCGGTCGGCCCACTGAACGCCAGGGCTTCCAAACCGGCCGCGCGATCGTCAACGACCGCCTCGGCGCCGACATCGGCGGGGGCCTCTGCCAAGTCGCAAGCCTGCTCTACGAACTGGGCTTGCGCGGCGGCATGACGATCGTCGAACGCCACCCCCACAGCCGCGACCTCTACACCGAAGAAACCCGCTTCACACCCTTAGGCCTCGACGCCGCCATCGTCTGGGGCTTCAAAGACGTCCGCTGGACGAACCCGCACGCGCAAGGAGTGACGTTGGCGTTCCACGTCGAAGGCGAAACTCTCCACGGCAGCCTCCGCGCAGAATCGTCGCTGCCCACCATCGATCTCGAAATCAAAAGCCACGACCAAGGCAAACTCCGCCACGTCGAAGTCACAAGAGGCCCAACCACCATCAGCCGCGAAACCTACGTCATCGACGCGTCGTAGCGGAGCCCCACAAAAAAACAGCCCCGCATGACGCGGAGCTGCTTCATTCCAACTCTCAGGCTAAGCCGTCACTGCGACAGCCAATACGTCATCGACGCGTTCGGCCGTCCGACGAAGCACTGCCGGTTCAGCCTGTAGTGGCGCACCAGTTCTTCGCCCTGACGCGCTTCGCTCTCGTTCGAGCCGAAGCTGACCATCCAGTGACTGCCATCGGCAAGTTTCCACTCGCCGCCGACCCAGCGGGCCTGCGTCGTGTTTGGATTGTTGTTGATGCAATCGTCGCCCGGATAGTCGTTCGAGGGCACGCCGCCGCCGCGCTTCCAGTACGTCATCGACGGACCGGGACGCCCGAGGAAGCATTGCTCGGTGAAGCGAAAATGGATGCTCGCCGCTTCGTTCGCCTCATCCTCTTCCGTGCCGAAGCTCAGCATCTACATGCTGCCTTGGACGACTTTCCATTCGCCGCCGACGTAGCGCGCTTCGACCTGGTTCCAGTTGAAGTTGATGCAGTCCTCCGCAAAGCTCAGACCGCCACCGCCACCGCCGGGCCCACCGGGAGGCCAACCGCCGCCACCGGGACACGCCCGGAACAACCCTTCAAGTAATCAGCCACTCCTTCGGATGGCTGATTACTTTCTCCAAGATTTCACTATGCGTTGATTCCATGCGGCGCAATCTTGAACAAGAAAAGGCAGCCACGCCTAACGCAGCTGCCCCAGTCGCATTCCCTACTCCCAAGTCGTGTAGCCGAGCGTCAGCGTCTTCGGATATCCGGCGCCCCACCCGTTCACGCGGAACTGGCTATAGCGGCCCTCATTCGTCCGGACACAGACATAGGAGCCGACCGGCAAAGACCCGGTCGGGATGCGCGTCGTCGTGTACGGCCCACCGGTCGAACAACCCGCGTAACCGCGGTTCGATCCGTCGCCGAGCCACATGCGCGCACCGTTACGCGGCACGAGATACATCTCCCACGCCGTCACGGCTTCGAACCACACGTCGGCCTGCGGATTGTTCGCGACGCCGCCTTCGTCGAGGTCGAACGGCCACGTCTGCGGCACCGACAGCGAATCCGTCGAGTGCGTCACCGGCGCTCCGCCACCACCGGGCGGCCAACCGCCGCCGGGCCCACCGGGACCGCCTGGGCCACCAGGCCCGCCCGGAGGCCAACCGCCACCAGGTCCGCCCGGACCACCAGGCGGCCAGCCACCGCCCGGACCACCAGGTCCACCCGGAGGCCAACCGCCGCCACCAGGTCCGCCCGGCCAACCGGGCCAGCCGCCGAAGTGCTTACGCATCGAGCCACGCGTCACGAACGGACGCCGGCCCGAGCCGTCGGTGAAGCGCGTGTAGATCGAGTAGCTCAAGCGATCGCCGGGGCGATCGGTGAGAATCAAGATCTTCTCCGCGAAGCCCGGATTGAACGTCACGATCAGATCGGTCGCACTGACCGCCGGATTCGCAGCCGGGCTATACGAATAGCCCGTCGCGTTGCCCGTGCCCCAATCGCAGTCCGTCGGCGTGCACTGGCCCCAAACGCGAACGTTAAGACCGCCGCCGCCCGCCCACACGCGCACGCGCGTGATGTCGGATGTGGCAGCGTTTTCGTTTCGCCAGTTGCCGGTAAATTCGCCGTACCCTGCCGCATAAGCGGCCGGCGCGGCGGCAAGCATCGTTGCAGCTGCAACGACAAGCGCTTTGAAGCGCATGTGTTCCTCTCCTTGGTTAGTGAACTCTCAAGATCCTCTCGGATGGCGCGGAATGTAGGCTAGCACTTGGCCCCACCTAAGACACCGCCGTCACACACTGAACCGTTGTCTCCCGTTCATAATCCACAGTCGCGGGGTTGAATGTTGCGCTTGCGAAAATGATTTGACGCGAGTCCGTGAATCGCGCCATACGACGCGCGGGACACGTCCCCCCAACGGGACGCGCCCATTCTGAGAGGAATGGACAACATGACTGCGAAGCCTGCCGAACGGCCGACACGGCCGCATTTTTCTTCTGGCCCATGCGCCAAGCGCCCCGGCTGGAGCCCCCAAGCTCTCAATCAAGCACTTGTTGGACGCTCGCACCGTTCGAAGCCTGGCAAGGCCAAGCTCGAACAAGCGATTGAGCGCACGCGTAAGATTCTTGGTGTCCCCGCGGACTACCGGATCGGCATCGTGCCTGCCTCCGACACCGGCGCGGTCGAGATGGCGTTGTGGTCGATGCTGGGACCAAAGCCCGTCGACGTGCTGGTGTGGGAGAGCTTCGGCAACGACTGGGCGACCGACATCGTAAAGCAGCTGAAGCTGCCGAACGTGCGCGTGCTCAAAGCAGGCTACGGTGAAATTCCGAACCTTGGCGAGGTGAACCCCGCGCACGACGTGATCTTCACCTGGAACGGCACGACCTCCGGCGTCCGCGCGCCGGACGGCAATTGGATTTCGGACACCCGCGACGGCCTCACGTTCTGCGATGCCACCTCCGCCGCCTTCGCGCAAGATCTGCCTTGGGGCAAGCTCGATGTGACGACGTTCTCCTGGCAGAAGGTGCTGGGCGGCGAAGCCGCGCACGGGATGCTCATTCTGTCCCCACGCGCTGTCGCAAGGCTCGAAAGCTACAAGCCCACGTGGCCGCTGCCAAAAATCTTCCGCATGGCGAGCGACGGCAAGCTGAACGAAGGCATCTTCAAGGGTGAGACGATCAACACGCCCTCGATGCTGTGCGTCGAAGACTATCTCGACGCGCTCACCTGGGCCGAAGGCGCCGGCGGTCTGAAAGGCCTGATGGCGCGCGCCGATGAGAATCTGCACGTTATCGACCGCTGGACCAAAGCCAGCGGTTGGGCGGACTTTCTCGCCAAAGACCCAAAGACGCGCTCGAACACGTCCGTATGCTTGAAGATCGTCGACCCGTGGTTCACCGCGAAGGACGCCGACGGCCAAGCTGCGGCTGCGAAAAAGATCGCCGACCTGCTCGACAAAGAAGGCGTGGCCTTCGACATCGCCGCCTACCGCGACGCCCCGCCGGGCCTGCGCATCTGGTGCGGCGCCACCGTCGAGAACGCCGACCTCAAAGCCCTCACCCCCTGGCTCGATTGGGCCTGGGCTCAGGTCAAAGCGTCGTAACCCTTCCTGGGACCGCCGGCATCCCTGCCGGCTCTTCCTTCCTTCCTTTTCTGGAAAATTCCCCATGCCCAAAGTCCTAATCTCCGACCAACTCTCGCCCGCAGCCGTGCAAATCTTCAAAGACCGCGGCGTCGACGTCGACGTGAAGCCAGGTCTCTCGAAGGAAGAACTGAAAACGATCATCGGCCGCTATGACGGCCTGGCGATCCGCTCCGCCACGAAAGTCACCGCCGACCTGCTCGCCGCCGCGACCCACTTGAAAGTCATCGGCCGCGCCGGCATCGGCGTCGATAACGTCGACATCAATGCCGCGACCGCACGCGGCGTGATTGTGATGAACACGCCGCACGGCAACTCGATCACAACGGCCGAACACGCCATCGCGCTGATGTTCGCACTCGCCCGCGAGATTCCCGCCGCGAACGCCTCGACCCACGCCGGCAAGTGGGAAAAGAACCGCTTCATGGGCGTCGAACTGACGGGCAAGACGCTGGGCATCATCGGTTGCGGCAACATCGGCTCCATCGTCGCCGAACGCGCGAAGGGCTTGCGCATGAAGGTCGCGGCCTTCGACCCGTATCTCAGCCCCGACCGCGCCGCCGACCTCGGCGTCGACAAGGTCGAACTCGACGAACTGTTGCACCGTGCGGACTTCATCACGCTGCACACGCCGCTGACGGATAAGACGCGCAACATCCTCGACGCCAAGTCGCTCGCCAAAGCGAAAAAGGGCGTGCGCATCATCAACTGCGCCCGCGGCGGTCTGATCGACGAGAAGGCGCTGAACGAAGCACTCGCGAGCGGCCACGTCGCCGGTGCAGCACTCGACGTGTTCGAGACCGAGCCCGCGAAAGAAAACCTGCTGTTCGGCTCCGACAAAGTCGTCGTGACGCCCCACCTCGGAGCGTCCACGTCCGAGGCGCAGGAAAACGTCGCTCTGCAAGTCGCCGAGCAGATGTCGGATTACCTGCTCACCGGCGCGATCACGAACGCGATCAACATGCCCTCGATCACGGCCGATCAGGCGACGACCATGAAGCCGTGGATCCAACTCGCCGAACGCCTCGGCGCGTTCGCGGGCCAACTCACCGAAACCGCGATCAAGTCGGTGGAGCTTGTCTACGAAGGCCACACCGCCGAACTGAACACCCGCGCGCTCACGCAAGCCGCTCTCGCGGGCCTGCTCAAACCCGCCCTCTCCGACGTCAACATGGTCAACGCACCGATCGTCGCCAAGGAGCGCGGCATTCAGGTCTCCGAAGTGCGCCGTACGCAGCACGGCGCGTACGAAGGCTATATGATGCTCAAAGTCATGACCGAACGCCAAACCCGCGACGTTGCCGGCACCGTCTTCTCGAACGGCGTGCCGCGCCTCATCCAGGTGAAGGGCATCGACATGGAATCGCACTTCACGCCGCATATGCTCTACGTCACGAACGAAGACAAACCGGGCTTCATCGGCAAGCTCGGCACGCTCTTGGGCGACGCGAAGGTCAACATCGCAAGCTTCAACCTCGGCCGCACGGCAGCCGGCGGCGACGCCATCGCCCTCATCGAAGTCGACGACGCCGTACCCGAAACCGTACTCGCCGAACTGCGCAAAATCCCGGTGGTGAAACAAGCCAAAGCCTTGGTGTTCTGATGACAGGCGTTGCGGTAATCGGCGCCCAGTGGGGCGACGAAGGCAAAGGCAAGATCGTCGACTGGCTCTCGGAGCGCGCCGATGTAGTGGTGCGCTTCCAAGGCGGCCACAACGCGGGCCACACGCTCGTTATCGACGGCAAGACCTACAAGTTCTCGCTGCTGCCGTCCGGCATCGCCCGCGCGAACAAACGCTCGGTCATCGGCAACGGCGTCGTCGTCGACCCCTGGGCACTGATCGCCGAAATCGAGCGCATGCGGACCCAAGGCCTCACCATCGACAAGACGAACTTGCTCGTCGCCGAAAACGCGCCGCTGATCCTGCCGCTCCACGGCGAACTCGACACGATCCGCGAGACGTCGAATTCCGGCACGAAAATCGGCACAACAAAACGCGGCATCGGCCCCGCTTACGAAGACAAGGTCGGCCGCCGCGCGCTGCGTGCGATCGACCTCGCCGACCCCGCAACGCTGAAAGCCAAAGTCGAGAACCTGCTCACGCACCACAACGCACTCCGTAGAGGCCTCGGAACCAGCGAAGTCGACGCGAACGAACTCGTCGCCAAACTGAAGGAGATCGCGCCCAAGATCGTCCCCTTCCTTGGGCCCGTCTGGAAGCATCTCCACGAGTCCCGCATCCGCGGCGACCGCATCCTGTTCGAAGGCGCGCAAGGCGCGCTGCTCGACGTCGACCACGGCACCTATCCTTACGTCACCTCCTCGAACACGGTCGCCGGCCAAGCCGCCGCCGGATGCGGCATCGGCCCCCGCGCGATCGGCTACGTGTTGGGCATCGCCAAGGCCTACACGACCCGCGTCGGCGAAGGCCCCTTCCCCGCCGAACTGACCGACGAGATCGGCGCGAGGCTCGGCGAACGCGGCCACGAGTTCGGCACCGTCACCGGCCGCAAGCGCCGCTGCGGCTGGTTCGACGCCGTGCTCGTGCGCCAAACCGTGATCACCGGCGGCATCGACGGCATCGCCTTCACGAAGCTCGACGTCCTCGACGGCCTGAAGGAGATCAAGGTCGCCGTCGCCTACGATCTCGACGGCAAGCGCATCGACCACCTGCCCGCCGCAGCGAACGCCCAAGCCCGCTGCAAGCCCATCTACGAGACGATGGAGGGCTGGAGCGACTCCACCGCCGGCGCCCGAAGCTGGGCCCAACTCCCCGCCGCCGCGATCAAATACGTGCGCCGCGTCGAAGAGCTGATCGGCGCCCCCGTCGCGGTCCTCTCAACCAGCCCGGAACGCGAAGACACGATCCTCGTCAAAGACCCGTTCGCGGCCTAACGCGCAGGCAGCGCCGCCATCTTCTCCTGAACTGCCCCGCCGCCGGTGCGCTTCGCCTTTGCCGCCTCGCGGATCGCGCGTTGCAGCTTGTCGAACGCGCGCACTTCGATCTGGCGCACCCGCTCGCGGGAGATGTCGTATTCCTTCGACAGATCTTCAAGCGTCGCAGGCTCTTCCTTCAGGCGCCGTTCCGTGAGGATATGCCGCTCGCGCTCGTTGAGCGCCTTCATGCCCTCCGCCAGCAACTCGCTGCGGTCGTCTTTCTCTTCCTGGTTGGCGAGGATTGTCTCCTGGCTCGGCGTCTCGTCCACCAAAAAATCCTGCCATTCGCCTTCCGAGTCCGCGCGCAACGGCGCGTTCAGCGAATGGTCCGCCGCCGCCAAACGGCGGTTCATCGAAATCACTTCTTCTTCCGTGACGCCGAGCTTCGTCGCAATCAGCTTCACGTTTTCGGGTCGCAGATCGCCGTCCTCGATCGCCTTGATCGAGTTCTTCGCCTTGCGCAAATTGAAGAACAACTTTTTCTGCGCAGCCGTCGTGCCGATTTTGACAAGGCTCCACGAGCGCAGGATGTACTCCTGGATCGAAGCCCGGATCCACCACATCGCATAGGTCGCGAGGCGAAAGCCTTTGTCCGGCTCAAACCGCTTCACAGCCTGCATCAAGCCGACATTGCCTTCCGACACGATCTCGTTCACCGGCAAGCCGTAACCGCGATAGCCCATCGCGATCTTGGCGACCAAGCGCAGATGGCTGGTCACCAGCTTGTGCGCAGCTTCGGAATCCTCGTGCTCGCGCCAGCGTTTAGCGAGCATGTACTCCTGTTCCGGCTCGAGCATCGGAAAGTTCCGAATCTCGGTTAGATAACGCGACAGTCCGCCTTCCGGCGAAAGCATCAGATAGCGAGCGGCCATATCCAACCCCATTTGCAGCTAGGTCCGGTCCCGTGCGAAGCGCCCCGAAACCGATCCCCGTCCACGCCCGCCAACAGCCCGGGCAAGAGCGGCAGTATGTATGCATCGAACTGGGCCATTTTAAGACCCCCGTCCCGCTGCCGCTAACCCTTTGAGCGCGAGATACGTTTCGGTGAAGTCTTCCGGCAACACACTCTCGAATCGCAAGGTTTTGTGCGTCGCCGGATGCTGAAATCCAAGCACCGCGGCGTGCAGCGCCTGCCGGTTCAACCGTAACGTCAACCCCGGCACGGACCGCGGCCGCCCGTAAACCGGATCGCCGATCAACGGATGCCCGAGATGCGCCATGTGCACGCGCACCTGATGCGTCCGCCCCGTCTCCAACCGGCATTCGACGAGCGATGCCGTCAACCCAAACGTCTCGATCACCTTGTAGTGCGTGCGCGCCGCTTTACCGCCGACGCGCAGCACCGTCATCTTCTGCCGGTTCAAAGGCGACCGCCCAACCGCACCATCGATCACCCCGGCCCGCTCACGCGGCACACCCCAAACAAGCGCCTTGTAAACGCGCTCGATCGCATGCGCCGCAAACTGCTTGCCGAGCGACGTGTGCGCCTTCTCGGTTTTCGCAGCAACCATGAGCCCGGTCGTATCCTTGTCGATCCGGTGCACGATACCAGGCCGAAGCTCGCCGCCGATGCCGCGCAAACTGTCGCCGCAATGCGCGATGAGCGCGTTGACCAGCGTCCCGTCGCGGTTGCCGGCAGCCGGATGCACGACGAGCCCCGCCTGCTTGTCGAGCACGATCAGATGCTGATCCTCAAACACGATGTTGAGCGGGATCGCCTGCCCCTCGGGCTCCGCCTTAACCGCGGCGGGAATGACGAGAGTCAAAACCAATCCCACCTTCACCTTCGCCGAAGCATCGTCGAGCACGCGCTCACCGGCGGTCACGCCCTTAGCCTCGATTAACTGTTTCAACCGCGAGCGCGACAAATCGGGCCACGCAGCGGCGAGCACGCGGTCCAGCCGCTGGCCCGCTTGGCTGGCATCAATCGTCAGTGTACGACGGTCGCCCTCAGAGGAAGTGCCCATGACCGATGTCGTACCGCAAGCCCCGCCGCCCGCCAATCGCGGCTTATGGATGCTGGTGATCGGCCTCGGCATCGCGATTTTGCTCGTCGTCGCCGCCATGATCGGCATGGCCATCAAGCGCGGATACGCGACCGAGCCGGTGCAAACCACCACGGTCGCCGTCAAACCCGGCGAAGTCCCCGAATTGAACCTCGATCTCGCCCCCGGCCAAACCATCGCCGACACCCGCATCGAGGGCGGCCTCCTGATCGTCCGCGTCACCGGCACCGCCGCCGACGAAATCCTCGTCATCGACCCCACAAAGTCAAAAGTGCTGAGCCGCGTCCGCTTCAACAAACCACCTGCGCCATAACGCACACCCCCAAAGCGCAAAAAACGAATCCGTCTGATCCGTCTGCACGGCTGATTTCCGCGAAAACATCCGTCTGCAAAGCGTCTGGAATCCGTCTGCGACACGTCTGCAAATCCAAAACCACCAAAATCGAATCCGTTATATGCGTTAGCGCGGCGGCTCTCCGCGGCTTTTGCCGTTATAAATGCGTTATGAATGCGTTCGCTCAGCGTTATCAGACCCGGAGTCGCCAAAAACGAATCCGTGGCAAGCGTGATTTTCGCAGTCTCAAGCCATTCCATGCGTGGCACATCCGTGGCAAAGGCGTGGCACCCCGTGGCGCCACCACCGAAAGGCGCAAAGCCAATCGAACGGCAATGTACTCCGGCGAATGTAAAAATCAATATGACTTATTGTCCGCGTCAGATCGCGCACAGCTTTTCGCGTTTAGCCCGACCGGGGAGCGCGGGCATCCTGCCCGCCCTTAGCACAGCGACCACAAGAGAGGGCTAGAACCCCACGCTCCCAGGTTTGGCCAATCTCGAAACCGGTGTCCGAGTTACCTACTACAACCATCGAGGATGACGCTTCACCCAATCGGCGATCACCTCACTCGTTCCCTTACACTCATCCGTTCGTCCCGCCGCGAGATCGCCAGCCGTCTTTCCGAATTTGTCGCGAAACAACGGATCGGCGCCAGCCTCCAGCAGAATTTTCGCCACTTCGGGCACCGGACAAAGCATCAGCGCGGTCCGCCCAAATCGGTCACGTGCATTCACGTCTGCGCCCTTCGCAACAAGCAGGCGCGTGGCAACTGCGTTCCTTGTCGTCAGCATCAAAGGCGTCCGGCCATCATCGTTAGCAGTGCTAACGTCAGCGCCTGCTGCGACCAGCAGCGGCACGGCATCGACCGGCGCGTTGCTATTGAGCACCGTTTCGCCGCGATACCCCTTTGCGCGGACGTCCGCGCCGTACTTCAACAATACCTTCACGGTCTCTAACGTCGGCCATCGCATCAGCGGCGGCCGGCCGAGCGAATCTCTCGCATCGGGGTCCGCGCCGTTCTTAAGCAGCAGTTCGGCGATATCGGGTCGCCACGACGCGTGCATAAGCGCCGTCGAATTGTGCTCGCCGCGCGCATCAACCTTTGCACCTGCCGCTATCAAGAGGCTCACCACTTTCAAGCGTTGATCTACACCTGCAGCAAAGCGCGATGGTAAACCAACGTGACCACGAACAGCATAGTGGATCGCAAGATTACGTTCGCGGTCGGCGCGATCTAACGCCTTGTCGAACTGAAGAACGCGCTCAACAATGTCAGGATTGCCCGCAGCGGCAGCGGCCATCAGAACGGTGCGGCCCGACATGCCGTACGAACCCCGCGGATCACCGCCGGCCTTGATGAGAGACTCCATCGTCGGCAGATCGGCGTTGCCACCGGCGAAGATCACAAGCGCATCGGTGAGTTGCGATTTGCTCCAATCAACAGGAGCGGCAAGCAACGCCTGAAGCGAACGAACTTCGCCGCGCTGCGCCATGATCTCAAGCGCATTGACCCGCTCAGACAACGGCACGTTTTTTTGCGCATCGTCGGTGAGCGGCATTCCACCCGCTGCAAGTTCAACGACGCCCTTAGACGAGCCATTCTGCGCCACACCGCGCAAGACGCTCAAACTCCGAAACAGCCGCGAACTCTTGATGAGCACGCCCGGCGTACCGTCGTTCCCGATCGACCAGCGCTTGGTGTCGGCAAGACGCTCAACTTCCGCGTTGATATCGAACGGCGCAGTCTCGCTACTCGCTTCCGCCTTCACAACGAGAAGCGTTTGTTCGCCGCATCGAACGGCAAACTCACCCGCGTGCCCGGAATGTGTCATCGCCCAAACCCCGATGCTTGCGCCCGCTTGCAAAAGGTCTGCAGAAAGCACTCGCTTGAACAGATCTCGAACCGCCAGCGACGGGACGGTTGAGGCCCCTGCCGGAATGAGAACGTCTCCACGCCCCCAAAACGAAACATGACCGCTAGCATCGATCTCAGCGTGATAGTCGGTCGTCGTGCGGCCCCAACTGCCGCGTTGGTACGATTTTCGGACAATGGGCTTTGCACAGCCACTGCCTCCCGGAAACGCGACAACCCCGGAAACACCGCTGCTGAAGCGAAGAATACGAACCGGCACTTGCTTCACTAGAGACAAACTGTGCCAGCCAGTCGTAGGAAATTTCCACGTCGACGCAAACTCTGCGGCGGCAAGTTCGTCCGCTGTCGGCCGCGACTTGCCCAGCCACATCGGCAGCTTGACCGTTCCATCGGTCAGCACCTCCACATCGACGAATACCGTCGCCACCGCGGCCTCCTGCGCAGGCGAAAGCACGACGCCGGGCGAGACGGCGAGGACACGCTCCCCTTTGAGCTTGCCATCTTGCAACACGTCGAACGATTGCTTGCGCAGCGCATACGGACCGCGAAACGCAGTGTCGAAATCCTCGATGGCATCAACATAGCTGCTAGTGGACAGCTCTGGATCGGGTGCATTGAGCTGCAAAACACGCGAGCGTTCCGGCGGCCAAATCCGGGAGTACGTAGACAACGCAACACTGGCCACACTAAAAAAAGCGCTCAAGAAGGCGATGCTGATAATCAGCACCAACGCGATGGCCATGCCGACAAGAACGAGGAACCGCTGTACTGGCACAGATTTGCGATCAAGCATTCCGCGACGTTATCGCAACACCGCACAACCGCACGTTAATGCAACGTCATTAACCTCGGCGCTCCCACCACTTCACACGCGCAGAGCACTCCGCGTATAGAACCACTATGCGCCAATTCGAGCAAACCTTCACCGCCAGCGCCGCCGACATCGACGAACTCGGCCACGTCAACAACGCGGTGTGGGTGCGCTGGGTCCAGGACCTCGCGACCGCGCATTGGACCGCGGCCGCAACGCCCGCACAAGTCGCCGCCTATGTCTGGGTCGTGGTCCGGCACGAGATCGACTACCTCGGCAACCTGAACAAAGGCGAAAGCCTCATCGGACGCACATGTGTGGCTGAGGAAGCCGTCGGCGCGAAGTTCGACCGCTACGCCGAATTCGCGAAAGACGGCCGCGTCATCGTCCGCGCCCAAACCACGTGGGCAATCCTCGACCGCGCAACCGCTAAACCCATCCGCGTCCCAAAGGCCGTGGTCGAACGGTTCGCCTGACCGCGCGCTTTCGGACTAAGCCTCCCTGAACGCAAAGATCGCCACCACGCCGATAACGCCCGCCGCGATCCAGCTCATCAAAATCGGCACGTGGTAAGCGCCCACGGTCACGTCGACGCCGTAGAACGCGCGGACGCCTTGCGCGACCGCGATCACGCCCAAGATGATAGCGGCAACCGTCGAGAACAGTTTCGGCACCTGAACCTGTGGCAGTTGTTTCTTGTCCATAGCGTTTCTTCCCAAAAAGAACCGCCCCGGCAGCGAAGACGCGCCATCGCCCGCGCGGAACCGGTTGGCCCGCACGCGCCATACGCGCGAATTGTCGAATGAAAAACGGGCCTACGGGCCCCGCTCCAGAGCGAGACGACCATAGCGCGGGGGCCGGCACATGGCCAACACATCCTTCCGCGGTTCAGCCACGGCCCAGTTGCGCAAGAACATTGGGCGGCCTCAGTTCGGTTCAAGGAAAACGCAACAGACTTTGAGGCACGCGCTCGCCGAAAACATCTCACGCACCGTATCGGCGTCGCCGGCGCCGATCGCCGCTTAGGTGCGCAACAAAAACGCCCGCAACTCCTCGCCCGGCACAATCTCAGCCATCGGCGATCACCATCGATACATGGCCGTTGATATCCCATGCGCACCGCGAGAACAATCGTGCGGGACTTTCCCAAATCGCGGCCTGTGCTAACATCCGCGTCACCGCTGGAGGAGGGCCTCATGTCACCGAAACCGTTCGTCGTCACGCCGAAGGAATACGACCGCCCGCTGAACATCGTGGGCGAGCAGTTGACCATCTTGGCCTCAGGCGCGCGCACCGGCGGTTATGAAGTGTTCCTGCAACAGGGGCCTGAGGGTTCAGGCCCGCCGCCGCACTCGCACCCCTGGGATGAATCCTTCTACGTCGTGAAGGGCGCGATCGACTTCGGCATCGGCGATGAATCCATGACCGCCACACCCGGCACGCTGGTGCATTTGCCGGCGGGCACCACGCATTGGTTCCGCTTCGCCAAAGGCGGCGGCGAAATGATCTCGATGACCTCGCGCGAGGCTGCCTCGCACATGTTCACCGACATCGCCCGCGAAGTCGCCCCCATGAACCCCGACCTCGGGAAGCTGATCGAAGTCGGCGGCCGCCACGGGTTGAAGGTCGCGGTCTAACCGCTCGCCAACCAGAGCAACATCGGTGGCGACGGTCGCCTATGCACCGAACTCCGCCCCCACCAGACATCGCCTCACCGCCGCGACCACCGCATCGGGACTGCCCGCCGGAAACGGCGAGACGCAGCTCACGTTGATTTCGCAGAGCACGAAACGCCCATCGGCCCCCACATCGGCGGGCGCGCGATAGAAAAAGTCGGCGTCCCAGAGCGCGGGCAGACGTTCGGCGTTAAGACCCAAGATCCGTTGCATCGCGGGCACCCAATCCGCTTCCATCGACCGGCGCAGATCGGCGAAGGCGGGAGCGTCGGCGCCGTGCATCGTCTTCGCCGAGTTCATGCCAAACGCATCCGCGCCGTCGCGCCGCGGCTGTTGCTCGGCAAAACCAATGACACGGTCGAGCGACAGATAGCAGCGCACCATGCCGGCCACGGCATTGTCGTTGAACGCCTGATCGACGACAGGTCCTCGGGCCAGAACGGCGCGCACGTTTGCCGACAACCCATCCCGCGTCAGTCGTTCCACCCGGTCGTCGCCCGCATGCTGCACGATGAAGCCATCGCCATCGGCGGTCACCTTAATGACACCTTGGCCGTCGTTGCCGCGCAGCGGCTTCAACACGCGCGCAGGCCCGCCGTCGATCCGCGGCCAGGATCGCGCATCGAACGCCTCTGCGTCCGAGTAAAGGTCAGTGTCCGAACCCCAGCCGAGTTCGCGCGTGGCGAACAGCACCTCCTTCGTGCCCATGCGCGCTATAGTATCGGGATGCGCGCTGACCCAAACGCCGCGCGCTGCCACCCGGCGCAGAACGCCATCGACGATCGAACGATCGCGCCCATCGGCGAGCGGATTGATCCACACAAGCACGCCCGCGAAGGCTTCGAGCCGCGCGGCAATCGCGTCCGCCGCATCGTCGAACCAAACGACACCCTCCGCCGCAAATCCCTCCGCATTGAGCGCATCGACAATGGGACGAAGCCGCGCCTCATGCGGCGCAGGCGTGTCCGGCGCGGTGGGAATGCCGCGCCACAGCACGGCAATACGACAAGGTGAAGAAGCGAAACGTTCGTCCATGGCTCATGCTCCATTCCCGAGAGAACAAAGCGGCGCTTGGACGGAAACCGTCTCAAAGGACCGGGCGTCCGCATCTGCCCGGAAGGCGCATCCTACACCCAACTCAGTGACAGTGCACAAATCGAATTGAGTGCTTCGCTAACCGCCCCATCCTGGCATAGCGGCCGCCTGCTTCACCCACTTCACCAGCTGAGCCTCGTCGAATGCGTCGCCTTCGTGGATGTCGATCCAGCGCGCTTCTTTGCTCGATCCCCCGGAAAGCGCGGGCCTCAGCGACCCACCCTTGAAAAACGTCACCTTCACGTAACGCGTGAACACGTGAAACGAGACGAACCAACCTTGCCCCTCGATGCCGTAGAACGGCGAGTTCCACTTCACCGCCTTGAGCACCTTCGGTACGGCACGCGTGATCAACGCGTCGAGACGTGCACCGAGGTCGCGCTTCCAACCCGGCATCGCCGCGATGTAGGCCTTGACCGGCGCGTCGCCGTCCGCCTTCGCGATTTGCGGATTGCCGCCGGAGAGGAGCGCGGGCTTCTTCGCAGGCTGCGCCTTTCCCGGCGGGCCCGCCTTCATCGTCTTCACGGTCTTCGGTGCTTCAGGTTTGCGCGCCATCTCGTTTTCTACCTTTTCTTCTTGAGGCCGTTCAGCGCCACCGCCGCTTTGACCAACGTCTTGAACGCAACCGCGTCCAACTTGTGCCCTTCCGGAATATCGATCGCGCGGCGCACGTTGCCGTCCAGGCTGGAATTGAACAGCCGCTTAGGGTCGGCAAGGCTCGCCCCTTTCGCGAACGTCAGCTTCACGACCTTCTTGTAGCTCTCGCCGGTGCAGATGATCCCGCCCCGCGACCAAACCGGCGTGCCCATCCACTTCCACTCCTCGATCGCCTGCGGCTCAGCCTCAAGGATCAACGCCCGCATCCGCGCCAGCGTCTCGCCGCGCCAATCGCCAAGCTCCGCAATCCGCTGGTCGATCAATCGCGAAGCATCGACGACTGCGCTCTTCTTTGGCCCGGCACTTGGCTTGGCCCGGGTGGGTACCTTCCGCTTGGTGGATGTCTTTTTCTCCGGCAAGGCTCTCTCGCTCCCAATGTCGGTTACATGCTAATCGCTCGCGATCGCTTTCGCCACTTGAAGGAGCCGCCCATGCCCCGCCTACGCCAAGTCCCGCGCGCTGAGGCCGACCCGTTCGCGCAACAGCTCTACCAAGTCCTGTTCGGCGACCGCGATCCGGTGAAAGAACCGGGCACGGCGACCGGCACACCCGGCAACTGGTGGACGGTCTTCGCACTCGTCCCCGACGCGTTCAAACACACGACCGAAGGCTTCCAATTCTACCGCAACCCAAAGCGAAAAATTTCGGCGAAGCTGCGCGAACTCGGCCAAATCCGCGCAGGTTGGGCGCGCGGCTCGCAGTTCGTCTTCTCGCAACACTGCAAAGCTTCGCGCGACGTGGGCCTCACCGAAGAACAAATCAAAGCAATCCCCTATTGGTCCATCGCCGATTGCTATGCGCCTGTCGAGCGCGCGGTGCTCGCCTACACCGATGCCTTAGTCCTCATGGGCGGCCGCGTGCCGGAAGAAATCTTCGACGCGCTGAAAAAACACCTCAGCCACGAAGAAATCCTCGAACTCACCTACATCACCGCGACCTACGAAATGCACGCCACGATGTCCAAGGCGCTCCGCCTCGAATACGACGACGTCGACGAACGCGTCGTGGAAGTCGCAGCCCCCAAAGGCGCCAGCACGGACGTGATGAGCATGGTGGACAAGAAGTAGCGGCTAGCCCGCCGGGGCGTCCCTTGAAGCGGAAGCCCCCCTTAGCGTATAGGAACCGCCTCTTAGCCGCCCCCATCGTCTAGCGGTCTAGGACGTCGCCCTCTCACGGCGAAAACAGGGGTTCGAGTCCCCTTGGGGGCACCAGCTGTTTCTTCGCGCCAGCGGCCAGCCACAACAACACGATCGCCGGCAAGCGCCATGCAAAGCTCCTCCCCGCCCGCCAACATCGTCGATGCGATCGTCATCGGCCTCATGCAAGTTTTGGCGCCGGGCTTCGAAGCGCTGGCGCAACTCATCTTCGCCACGCTGATCGCAGGTCCGGCGCTTTCCACGATGCTGCTGCTCTGGCTCGACTTGCGCGCGAACCTGTTTCGCCGCTCGATGCCCGCGACCGCGATCGCCGCCGTCGTGCTCTCGCTCTTGGGCGGTTACGCATTCGCTTGGGTCGCGGCAACGTTGAGCCAGATGTTCGACGCACAAGGCAGCTTCTACGGGTGGGTTCTGCCCGCCGCGCTGGCGCTCGCCGCACTCGCATTTTTTCTGCAATGGACCGCACGAAGTTCCTTCTCCGCAGTTCGCGCGACAGGTGTAGCGTGCGCGATCCTCACACCGCTCACGTTGATCGCCATCGACGCGGTGCTCTGACGCGCGAGCGCCACGCGCCGCAACTCGTCCGCCAAGCGAACGCACCATCATTTCCTGTGAACACGCTTTCACCGTCACATTGACCGCCCGAAGCTCATCGGTTGCTTTGAGCGCGAACTCAAAGCGAGCGAGCACGATGGACGCGCAAGCGGGCCTGCGCGAAAAGCTGAAGAAGATCGAAGCGCTTGTGCAGGGTGCTGCGACCGATGCCGAACGCGACGCGGCCGCGGCGGCCATCGCCCGCGTGCGCGCGAAACTGGAACCGGAGCCCGAGGGCGAACCGGAAGACCTCCAGTTTCAAATCGCCGAAGACTGGTCGCGCCATCTGTTCGTGGCGCTCTGCCGCCGCAACGGGCTCGACCCCTACCGCCACACGCGCGAAGACCGCGCAACGCTCACCGTCCGCGGAACGCGCGCCTTTGTCGAAGGCGTGGTGTGGCGTCAATTCGCGAGCGTCGAAGCCGAACTGCGCGCCTACCTCACGGAGTCCGCTCTCAAAATCATCCGCGAAGAAATTCACGCGGACGCACGCGAAATCGCCGAAGCCTTGCCCGCGCCAACGCCGGAACCCGAGCCCGAACTGCTGCTCGAACCGGCGGAAGAACCAGCGCCGCCAAAACGCTGGTTCGCGTTCGGCAAACTAATCCGCTTCAACCGCCGCCTTGCCCGCACGGCAACGCGCACGAAGCACTAGCTACTTCTTCCCCGCCAGTTCGCCGATCAGCACGCGCCAGTGCGTGAGACCGTTGTAGAACGCGTCCACCGGAACACGTTCGTTCAGCCCATGCGCGAACGAATCGCTGTCTTTCATGAAGAGCTCGCTCGTCCCGTAGGTGGGAATGCCGGCCGCCCGGTAGAACACACCGTCGGTCGCACCCGCCGACATAGTCGGCACGACGCGCACGCCAGGACGCGTCGCATGCACGGCTTTGGTGACCGCATCGACTACGTCTTTCCGCAACGGCGACGCGTCGCTCGCAACATAGGTATCGAGCGGCGCGATCTCGATCTTCCGGCCCGCCAGCTTCTGCAGCTGCGCTTGCACGTGCGCGATCGTGACACCGGGAAAAATGCGGCAGTTGACCGTGACGCTCGCCCGCTGCGGCAAAGCGTTGTCCGCATGCCCGCCGGCCAGCATCGTCGGAATGCAGGTCGTGCGCACCTGGCCCACGCTGTAGGGATCGGCCGAGATCACCGCCGCAGCGCGCCGGTCGCCCGGACGCCGCGCGAACCGCGTCATCGCTGCGCCGATCTTGCCCTTCGTGATCGGCCCCGTCGCGCGGAACGCCGCGACGGTCGTATCGTTCCACATCACGGGGAAGCTGTGACGCCTGAGCCGCGCCACAGCATCCGCAACATCGAAGATCGCGTTGTCTTTTTTCGGTGCTGAGGAATGCCCGCCCGGGTTCTTCGCCGTCAGCGTAAAGCTCGCGAAAGTCTTCTCCGCCGTTTGCATGCCGTAATAGACCGGCACGCCCGCTTCGGTGAGCTGCCCGCCGCCCGCATCCGAATTGATCGCAAACTCGGCATCGACCAAATCGCGATGCTTCGTGAGCAGCATCTTCGTCGTATTGCCCGACGTTTCTTCATCGCCGGAGAACACGATGACGAGGTCCCGCGAAGGCTTGAACCCCTCCGCCTTCAACGTCAGAAAAGTTGCTGTAATCAGCGCCAGCCCCGACTTGTTGTCCTCCGACCCGCGCGCAAAGAAATAGCCGTTCTCTTCGATCAGCTTGAAAGGCTCGCGCTCCCAATCCTCCCGCCGCGCCGGCACGACATCCATATGCGCCAGCAACAGAATGGGCTTACCCCCGGACCCATCGCCGCGATACCGCACGACAAGAGCCGCCGTCTTCTCGTGCGGAAAGACGTTCACGTCCTCGCGCGCGAAGCCGCCGTCGCGAAACCGCCCGGCCAAGTGCTTCGCCATCTCAAGGTTCCGGCCGCCTTCGACCGACGTGTCCATCTCAACGATCGTTTGATAGATCTCGCGCGCCCGGGCTTTCTCCTCAGCGCTCGGCGCCGCAAACGCGGGCGCAGCGAAAGCAGCAATCACACCAACGAAAACAGCAAAGCGCATGAGCATCCCCGTACCACGAAGGAACCTTCATGCGACGGCAACGAGCCGCTTGGCAAGTCAGCCGCCTTCCCCGACGTAGCGGCCCTCTTTCTTGCGGCGGGAAATCACGTACGTGACGCAAGCAAACCAAGTCGGCGCCAGATCGACGAACGGGATCAACTCAATCGCCAACGTCGGCAGCAGCGCCCAGTGAAACCCGATCAGCCTGGAAACGATCAGTGCCGTCGCCGCATCGATGGCAAGGTCGATCGCCTCTGCCGGTAACGTCCCAATCCCGGTCAACGACGCGCCCTGCAGCGGCAGCTGGATTGCATCGACCAGCACGGCAAGCGCCAGCGCCAACCGGGCGCGCGACGCCGTAACGCGAACCTCCCCACTCATCCCGCTCTCCTCGTCATGCGCGAAGATAAGCGGAATGACCGGCTGGAACGCAAGCTCAGCGCACCCGCGCCTCGGCCTTGACGTCGTCGAGCCACACCGTGCCGATCAACCGCTTCTGATGGCTGATCACTGGCAAGCGGCGCACGGCGTGCTTCTTCATGATGCGCAGCGCCTCTTTCGCATCCTCTTCCGGGTAACAATAGATAATCGGCCGGTGCATCACGTCGCGCGCGGTGAGCTTCTTGGTTTGCGGCTTGTGCGCCAGATCGCGCTTCGTCACCTCGCCGATCAAGCGGTCGTACTGGCTGATCGGCACGACGTCCTCGTCGCGCATGTGGGCGGCCACATCGGGCAGCGGCGCGTCAGGCCCGACCCAAGTCGCCGCGAGATGCATCACATCTTTGACCTTCATGGGAACTCCCCGTCGAGTTCCCCCCCCGCAAATCAGAGCCTACACGCGACGCACGCACCCGCAAAGGCAACCGCGATCACAAATTGGGCTCCAACAGCTCACGAAGATAGTCCACGTAGTCCTGAAAACTCCGCCGCCCAGACCGCGTCAGCGAAACCCGCGTGCGCGGCCGGTTGTTGTGGAAATCCTTTTCGACTTTGATGTAGCCCGCATTCTCCAGCGTGCCGATATGCGCACCGAGATTACCCTCCGTCGCCTTCACGATGGCTTTGAGCCGCACGAACTCCAGCCGCTCGCCATCCGGCAGCGCTTTCAGCGCCGCCAAAATCTTGAGCCGCAGCGGCTGATGAATAACCTCATCCGGTTGCTCCATGGCGTTCAAGCGCTCCGCAGCCAAAGGCCGGTCATCACGAGCACGCCACCACCTGCCGCCGCCATCCAATATCCGAAGTTATCGCCAGCGATGAAGTACCCGGCGACGGTAACTGCCCCAAGCACGACCCCAGCCACCGCAAACCGCGGCCCGGTCCAAATTCCGATCAGCAGATAGAACCCCGCCACAAACAGCGGGATCAGCGCTTCGATTTTCCGCGGTTCCATCGGCGCGAGCACTGTGACGAAAACCGTGGTGATCAGAACGATCGCAACGGATATGGAAACCGACTGCACCAAACTGCGCCGGCCGCCGCCATGTCGCGCGCCGGCAATGGCGCTCGCAATCGAACCCGCAATGATGACGCCGAGCCAAATCAGATTGCGCTTGTCGGGTACAGCTGCGCTGAAACCGTAGCCTGCCGCCCACGCCAATCCCCAAATGAAGAAATGCGGCGCGGAGGCGGCGTAAGCCCGCAAGTCCCCGCTCAGCCGCTCGGTCTGCTCAACCGACCGCAACGCGTCGGCGGCTTCGGTCTTGGAAATCGGCATTGAATCCTCCTACTCTCAGATCACTCTATAGAACAGAGTGAAAGAGTGCAAGGAAGAGTTTTCAGCCGAACCGCTCCACACGAAACGGCGCGAGATCGACCGGCGGCGCAGCCCCGGTGGCAAGCGCCTCAACTGCCTCCGCGGTGACCGCCGACAGCGTCATTCCCAAATGCTGATGCCCGAACGCATAAAGCACGCGGGGGTGCGCCTGCATCCGCCCGATTGCAGGCAGAAAATCCGGCAACGTCGGCCTTGGACCCCGCCACCGGTCCGGCGCCTCGGCAAACGCAATCCCAAGCTCGCGGAGCTGTGTCTCAAGCCAACGCCATTTGCGGTCATCCCCCGGCGGATCGGGATCGCCAAGCTCAAGGAAACTCGTCGCGCGAAGCCCGCTCGAAAATCGCGTCACGATCAGCGACCTTTCTTCAAACAGAGTCGGGGGCAAGTCGCTAGGCCAAGCATGCGCCGCGCTGTGCACGGAGTACCCGCGCTCCGCGATCAACGGCGGCGAAAGGCCAACCAACTTCATCACCCGCGCCGACCAAGCACCAGCAGCGATCAAAACCTCATCGGCATGCCGCACCTCGCCAGTGTCCAGCGTCACCGCCACACCACCGTCATACACGCGCAGATCAACGGCGCTGCCGCGAACCTCGACGCCACCCCGCGCACGAAGCGCAGCCAGCACACTGTCGCGCGCCGCCTGCGGCTCCTTGAATTGCCCCGAACCCGTGAACCGCAAACCCGCGACAGGCGCCGCGGGCATCGCCCCGCGATAGATATCGAGTTCGTCGCGCGTCATCTCGCGAAACCGCGTCGGCCCGGTGTTCGCCTTCGCCCACGCCGCGATCCCGCGCCGCGCGCCGTCCGCCGACATCCAAACAACGTTGTGCCCCTCGGCCCTCACAAGGTCCGGAGCCTCCGCCAACGCCGCCAACCGCTGCCAAGCCTCAAGCGCCTTCGCCTGCAGCGATCCAAGCGCGACGGTTCCACGCGCAAACTTCTTGGCACCACTCTCCGCCGCAAACCGCAAGGACCACGGCAGCCACAGCCCCGCATCGGCGGCACGAAAATCGAGCGCACCGCCGAACGCGAAAAGCCGCCACGGAAACCCAAAAATCGTCGGCCACGACGCCAGCGGCTCGACCTGCTCCGTCGCGATGTGCCCGGCGTTCCCGAAAGACGCCCCGCGCCGCTTGTCACCGGGGTCAACGATCGCGACCTGAAGCCCGGCCGCCTGTAGGCGCAACGCGCACGCCGCGCCAACCATCCCCCCGCCGATCACCAACACGGACTTACTCAACCGCTGCCTCGTCCAAAAATTCGTGTACGATCTCTCGCGAACTTGGTCTCAAAGGTCAACCAATGACGGCACCACGCATAGGCTGGTCGGGCGTTTTCCCCGCCGCAACGACGCAGTTCAAACCCGGCCTCGAAGTCGACTACGAAGCGACGCAGCGTATGCAGGATGCGCTGGTGAAGGACGGCGTCGACGGCCTCGTCATCCTTGGCACCGTCGGCGAAGGCAACTCGCTCGACGCCGAAGAAAAGCGCAAGTTGATCGGCACAACCGTCGAAGCCGCGCGCGGCCGCGTCCCCGTCATCGTCGGCGTCTCCGAGATGACGACCCCGCGTGGCGCGGCGCTCGCCCGCGACGCGGAGAAGCTGGGCGCAAGCGGCCTCATGGTCTTGCCCGCAATGGTCTATGTCCCAACGGAAGAAGAATTGGTCACCCACTTCCGCACGATCGCCGATGCGACCGCGCTGCCGATCATGCTCTACAACAACCCGCCTGCTTATCGCGTGAGCATTTCGCTCGATACGCTCAAGCGCTTGGCCGAGCAGGCGAACATCGTCTGCATCAAAGAAAGCGCGCCCGACACAAGACGCTTCACCGACATCGCCAACGCGCTCGGCGACCGCTTCGTGGTCTTCGCAGGACTCGACGACGTAGCGCTCGAAGGCGCGGTCCTTGGAGCGCGCGGCTGGGTGTCCGGGTTGACCAACGCCTTTCCGAAAGAGTCGCTCGCGCTCTGGCGGGCCGCCACCGCTGGAGACCTGGAGACTGCGCGAAAAATCTACCGTTGGTTCATGCCGCTATTGCACCTAGACGCCGAACACGACCTGGTGCAGTCGATCAAGCTTGCCGAACAGATCATGGGCCGCGGCAGCGAGCGCGTCCGCCCGCCGCGCTATCCGCTCACCGGCGCGCGCCGCGCCCATGTGACGGAGATCGTCGAAACCGCGGCAGCGAAACGCCCAAAGCTCTGATGCGCCACACGTTCCACTGCATCGACGGCCACACGGCAGGCAACCCCGTACGCCTGATCACCCAAGGCGCACCGGCGTTGCGCGGCACGTCGATGAGCGAACGCCGCCAAGACTTCCTCGCGCATCACGACTGGATCCGCACTGGCCTGATGTTCGAACCCCGCGGCCACGACATGATGAGCGGCGGCTTCCTCTACCCACCCACGACACCGCAAGCCGATGTTGGGATACTCTTCATCGAAACCAGCGGCTGCTTGCCGATGTGCGGCCACGGCACGATCGGCATCGTGACGTTCGGCATCGAGAACGGCCTGATCAAGCCCCGGCAACCCAGCCGCATCGTCGCCGAAGTGCCGGCCGGTCAAATCGAAATCGCCTACGCTCACAAAGGTGCACGCGTGAAGTCGGTCAAAATCCGCAACGTTCCAAGCTACCTCGCGGCCGAAGGCATCAAGATCGAAGTTCCGGGCTTCGGCCCACTCACAATCGACGTCGCTTACGGCGGCAACTACTACGCCATCGTCGAACCGCAAGGCGCTTACAAAGGCGTGGACGCACTCGGCGCCGCACGCATCCTCGAACTCTCACCCATCGTGCGCACTCTCGTGCGCGAAAAGATCGAACCCATCCATCCGCTCGACCCGACGATCAAAGGCGTCAGCCACGTGCTCTGGACCGACGCACCGAAGTCGCCGGACGCACACGGCCGCAACGCCGTCTTCTACGGCGACCGCGCCATCGACCGCAGCCCCTGCGGCACCGGCACCTCCGCCCGCCTCGCCCAACTGCATGCGAAAGGCGAGCTCAAGGTGGGTGATACCTTCATCCACGAAAGCTACATCTTGAGCCGCTTCACCGGCCGCATCGAAGCCGAAGCGAAGCTCGGCAATTACAACGCAATCATCCCCTCGATCGAAGGGTGCGCCATCGCAACCGGCCGCAACGAAATCTGGATCGACGAAGAAGACCGGTTCGCGCGCGGATTTCAGGTGGTGTGATGATCCGCACTGGCTCCAACTGCTCGTAGGCAGAGATCGAATTGGTCGGAATCTTGTTTTGCGGCCAATTCTTCCAACCAATAAATTGCATAAAAATCAACGGGTTAGCCAGGAATCGCGTCGGAAAATCGCCTTCTCCAATGAATTCTATCAGCCAATTCCAAGATGCAGATTCACACCGATATGTGCCACTTACCGGCCTTTGTAGACCCAATCCGTCTTGCTCTCCCCTCGTCACGCAACTTCTGTAGGAGACCGCGAACCTGCCCACGAGTTTTGTCTGGCAGGACCTGCATTAGCTCGGAAACCGGTGCACCATCTGCACCAACAGTCTTGAGATGCCTAATTAGCAGCTCCTTTTCAGTCTCCCGATCAAGGCCTTGTTTGCGCGTGTGCACGCCCTTCTCGCCAATGAATGCATAGAGCTTTTTTGACAAAATGACCTTGCCGCGACCAGTACGCTCAACGATCCCAGCCTCGAGCAAGCCCTTGAGGCGAGACTTGAGCGTTTCAGGTATCGCCTGCTCGCGATGGACATAGTCGATCAATAGAAAATCTTCGGTAGTGAAATGCTGCAAGCGCTCATCACCAACCTGCTCGAGAAAGCGTAGGAAGCGAGCATCACGAACATCACCTCGCAGACGAAGCTGCACACGATGGGCGTCTGAGCCGTACGCGTCCGGTAGTGGCTTTCCCTGACGAACACTTTGCCTAAACATCAAGTCCATCCCCTGACCGGAGCGCTCCACCAGCCCACAGCGAGCAAGAGCCTCGGCAATGCGCCGGTTGCGCGGCTTCTGGCGGTCGCGCACGTTCTCTGCGGTGATTCCCTCCGGGAATCCACCTGGACTCTCGACCTCAAGCACACGCGGATACTGCCGCACCCAAATAGAACCAGCATCGCGATAGTCCCGATGACTTACGGCATTGAGAATGACCTCTCGCACGCTGTCCTCGTCGAATGTGGGAATATCGTTCTTAAACAGGCCTTCTCGAAACTGCTGAACTTCATTGCGCAAGTTGATGAGACTCCACAATTCATCCATCCACACGAAAAAGCCTGCACGAAACTCGGCCCGCTGTTGATAGGCCACGCTGGCCTCTGAGTTCCTGTACTCGAAGACAGTCTCAGCCTGAGCAAGATAGCGCGACACAGCGTTCGCGGTTCCAAGCAGAATGAGTGCCGCGTAGGTCGGCGAACCGTCAATCACCAGTTCGGCATTGGTGAGGAGTTGGGCATCGGTCCAACGCCCGATCTCTGCTGACCCGCTTTTCTTGAACCAGCGCTTACGAAACGTAGCGATCGACATCGCATCCAAAGCCGAGACATCTGCGCCAGAAATCAGTTCAGCCGAGAAATCGACCGTTCCCTCCCGCAGGATGGCACCAATCTGCTGAGGATTCATCGGGGTGAGATTTGAACCAACTCGCATGAGGTAGCGACCGCTGATGTGCAACGGAACGCCCAGCGGCCTACCTGGAACTATGAATGACACGACTCGTCCATCGGTCGTGAGGATTACAGAAACTTCCACGCGAATGCGGAGCCGGTCGAGCAGGCTCTTCTTGACTTTGTCAATGTCTTGGAACGCTTTGGTGCCAACGATGCGTCGGGGTCTGATCGGTGACTCCCAACACAATGCTACCTCCACCCTCGTTTGCAAGGGCACAGCAGTAGTCGCTGAGATCGTCGAACCCATAGCTATTTTTGGCTTCTTTGAATTCAAGATGCTCGGTTTCCGTCGGCGCCGACAAGGCCTGCCTTAGGTCGGACTCGGTGCGTACGATCATGCGAACCTGCAAGATGTTGCGGCCGTATACTCTTGATATGGGCTTGGCTCGCTGCGGATGATGTAGACATACCACACGGGTTCGGATGCCTTGGTGGGTTGGACGACCTATGTAACCAATCCCAACCCGTCCGCTTTCGCTTCGCTCAAGCTACGCCGGACACGCTTCGTCCTAACGGGCGACTGCGTGGCTGCGCCACGCGTAGCCCGTCAGGGCGAAGCGTGGTGGAGCTAAGCGGGATCGAACCGCTGACCTCTTGAATGCCATTCAAGCGCTCTCCCAGCTGAGCTATAGCCCCTTGCACCAGGCGATGCGCCGCTTTGGGCGGCGGCGCAATCTCAATATAGAACGGCGACCGATGCGCAGCAAACGGCCGCGCTATTCCTTGTCGATGTCGTCCTTGTCGATGATGTCGGCGACGCTATCGTCTTCGTCGACGTTCTCGATCAGCGTATCGTCGTCCTCATCGTCATCATCGTCGTCGTCTGCCGCAATTTCCTCAAGGTCGACTTCGTCGCCGACGACTTCCGGCTTGTCCTCGTCCTTGTCTTTTTCGTCCTCGTCCTCGACGAGATCGGGGTCGGCCACGGTCTCGTCGTCGAGCGCGACTTCCTTGATTTCCTCGGCGCCTTCTTCCTCGTCCTCGGCCGCTTCTTCTTTTTCGTCGGCCTCCTCGTCGTCGTCGTCATCCCTCTCTTTGCGGACGACGGCTGCCTTCACGACGCTTTGCTCTCCGTCACGCGCGGCGCCCGCACGCTGCCGGCGCATCTTCACGAGCGCCTCTGGCGCGAACGAGAAGCTGCACTTCGGGCAAACGATAGGACGCTTGCTCAAGTCGTAGAACCTCGCCGCGCAACTGGGACAAATGCGCTTGAGACCGATATCCGGAGCTGCCACCGGGTGATTTCCTAGACGTTTAAGGGGAAATTGGGGGGGTCCCATTGCCACGAAGCGGGCCGCCTGTCAAAGAGAAGTTGCACCGCAAAACCCTAGGCAATCCACGCCAAAGAGAGCCCCGCTAAGCCTTTGACCGCCGAAGCCCAACCGGCCCCGCTCACCGCACTTGGCCCCGGACCGCTAAAGGGCCGCATCCGCGTGCCGGGCGACAAGTCGATTTCGCACCGCGCGCTGATCTTCGGCGCCATGAGCGTGGGCGAAACGGTGATCGAGGGCCTGCTTGAAGGCGAGGACGTGCTCAACACCGGCGCCGTCTTGCGCGCGCTGGGCGCCGACGTGACGAAAAAGGGCGACCGCTGGCACGTGCACGGCTTCGGCGTGGGCGGCTTCGCCGAACCTTCGGACATCCTCGACCACGGCAATTCCGGCACCGGCGTGCGCCTCATGATGGGTGCCGTCGCGACGAGCCCGATCACCGCGACATTCACCGGCGACGCGTCGCTCCGCCGCAGGCCGATGAAGCGCGTGCTGGACCCGCTCGCTCTGTTCGGCACAGAGGCAACCGCGCGCGAAGGCGGACGCTTACCCATCACGCTAAAAGGCGCCCGCAACCCGATGCCGGTGACCTACCGTCTTCCCATCGCCTCCGCGCAGGTGAAGTCGGCGGTGCTGCTCGCAGGCCTCAACGCACCGGGCGAAACGACCGTCATCGAAGCCGAAGCGACGCGCGATCACACCGAGCGCATGCTCGCCCACTTCGGCGCCACAATCCGCCGCGAGCAAACCGCGGACGGCATGGCGATCACGGTCACCGGCCAACCCGAACTGAAAGCCGCCGCAGTGCATGTGCCTGCCGACCCTTCATCGGCAGCGTTCCCGCTCGTCGCTGCATTGCTCGTGCCTGACTCCGAGTTGCGCATCGACGGCGTGATGCTGAACCAGACCCGCACCGGTCTCTTCACAGTGCTGAAGCGCATGGGCGCCAACATCACGATCGAAAACGAACGCTTAGAAAGCGGCGAAACGATCGGCGATCTGATCGTCAAATCGAGTACGCTCAAAGGCATCGACATCGAACCCGAAATCGCCCCCTCGATGATCGACGAGTATCCCGTGCTCGCCGTCGCCGCCGCGTTCGCATCCGGCCGCACACGCATGACCGGCCTCGCCGAACTGCGTGTCAAAGAAAGCGACCGCCTCGCCGCAATAGCGAACGGCCTCAAAGCCTGCGGCGTCAAAGTGGACCTCGGCGACGACTGGCTCACCGTCGAAGGCGGCACGATGCCGGGCGGCGGCAAAGTCGAAACCCACATGGACCACCGCATCGCGATGTCGTTCCTGGTGGCAGGCCTCGCCGCAAAAGCACCGGTCACAGTCGACGACACAAGCTTCGTCGCCACAAGCTTCCCGACGTTCGTACCGATGATGCAAAACCTCGGCGCGACGTTCGTGAGACCGAACCGGTGACCGCGCTCCCCGTCATCGCGATCGACGGTCCGGCGGCCTCCGGCAAAGGCACGCTCGCGCGGCGCATCGCGCAGGCGCTTGGCTTCGCGCATCTCGACACAGGCCGTCTCTATCGCGCAGTGGGCCTCGCGGTGCTAAAACGCGGCGAAGACCCCGCCGACCCGGTCGCTGCCCAACGCGCTGTCGAAGCGCTCGACCTCTCGCTGCTTGAAGACCCGGAACTGCGGTCCGACAAGACGGGCGGCGCCGCGTCCAAAGTCGCCGCAATCCAAGCCGTGCGTGACGCACTACTCGATTTCCAACGCAACTTCGCAGCCCACCCGCCGGGCGGCAAAGGCGCGGTACTCGACGGCCGCGATATCGGCACGGTCATCTGCCCCGGCGCCGCCGTGAAGCTTTTCGTCACCGCAACCGCCGAAATCCGCGCCAAACGACGCTTCTTGGAGCTGCAAGCCCAAGGTTCCACCCGCACGGAAGGGCAAGTCTTGGCGGACATCCAAACCCGCGACGCAAGGGACGCAGGACGTGCCGTCGCACCCCTACGCCAAGCAAGCGACGCAACCTTGCTGGACACCACCCATTTGGATATAGAAACGGCCGTCGCGCGGGCTTTGGAAATCGTTCACGCGGGCATGCGCACATAGTCTGTGACGCACGCGCTCGAAGGGTTGGGGCCCTATCGAAGCGCTTATTTGTTTTTGGACAACCAACAGGGTGTCGCACCGTGGTCCCGCACGGGTGCGCTGCCAAGTCCGCCGGACTCAAATCCGGAAGGCACATGCCGAAAGAATGTAATGGCTCGCACTGCTGCCGCGCGTAATCTCGCGCCCGAACAATCCTTCACCCCCTCCCGCGAAGATTTCGCCGCCCTGCTCGAAGAGAGCTTCAAGACGAACGCCCTCGAAGAAGGCAACGTCGTCACCGGCAAAGTAATCGGGATCGAAAAAGAATACGCGATCATCGACGTCGGTTTGAAAACCGAAGGCAAGATCGCTCTCAAAGAATTCGCCCTCGCAGGGCAAACGCCGAAGATCGCCATCGGCGACAGCGTCGAGGTCTTCCTCGACCGCGTCGAAAACGCGATGGGCGAAGCGATCCTCTCCCGCGACAAGGCGCGCCGCGAAGAAAGCTGGACGAAGCTTGAGCGCGCATTCGAAGACAAGCTGCGCGTGACCGGCGTGATCTTCGGCCGCGTCAAAGGCGGCTTCACCGTCGACCTCGACGGCGCCGTTGCGTTCTTGCCCGGCAGCCAAGTCGACATCCGCCCCGTGCGCGATGCCGGCCCGCTGATGAACAAGAACGAGCCGTTCTTGATCCTGAAAATGGACAAGCGCCGCGGCAACATCGTCGTCTCGCGCCGTGCGGTTCTGGAAGAAAGCCGTGCGGAACAGCGCAACGAACTCGTCGCGAACCTCAAGGAAGGTCAAGTCATCGACGGTGTGGTCAAGAACATCACCGACTACGGCGCGTTCGTGGACCTGGGTGGCGTCGACGGCCTGTTGCACGTGACCGACATCGCCTGGCGCCGCGTCAATCACCCGAGCGAAGTGCTCTCGATCGGCGCGAACGTGAAGGTCCAGGTCATCAAAGTGAACCCGGACACGCAGCGCATCTCCCTCGGTATGAAGCAGCTCGAGGCCGATCCGTGGGAAGGCGTCGCCGCGAAATACCCGATGCAGGCAAAGTTCAAGGGCCGCGTCACGAACATCACCGACTACGGCGCGTTTGTTGAGTTGGAGCCGGGCGTCGAAGGCCT
>JBJXEH010000280.1:0-10823 GCA_046153995.1 Micropepsaceae bacterium | reverse complement strand
ACGTCGCCCTCACCCGCAACCTCCGCCCCAAGCGGCGTCAAATCCTCCCCCAACCGATCCGCCTCCTCTTCGCTGACCTTGGCGGAGGCGAGCGGCGCGCAGAGCGCGATCACCAAAAGCGAGATCGGCAGAACGGATTTGAGGTTCATCTGAAACTCCGGCAGCGCGTTGGTTTGAGTGGGGCAAGCATACGCCAAAGCAGCAAAACCCCGTGGGGAGGGGGACCCCCGGCCCAATTTTCGACGAACAACCCCATGTACCCTGCACTTACGTGGAAAAACCAAGCTTTCGCGCACCTCAAAGCCGGGGTGGGTCGGCTCACCGGTCGATCGGGATAACCATCGTGTCTGCTGCCTCATGACGATCGGGCACTATAGAACATAACAAGAACATATGCAAGGGCAACAAAAATTCCTGTCATCCCGGACGCTTAGCGGAGCCCGCTGCGCAGCAGCGCGGCGGAGCTTGCGAGCCGGGACCCAGGAGACAATGCACGGCCTCGCTCACCTGTGTCCCAGCTCTCGCTGCGCTACGCTCCGCTCGGCCGGGATGACAAGATTGGATTGGCGCGGAGAGCGCAAAACAAGAATTGACCAATCAGTCATTTTTGACTATACGGTCAATTATGACACTTGCCCCTCCCCGCACGCTGCGTAAGCGCGAACGGACCCGTGGCGAACTTCTGGCCGCGGCGGAACGCCTCGTTGCCGTGAACGGCCTCGACGCGATTTCCATCGACGACATCACGGAGGAGGCCGACGTCGCGAAGGGCACATTTTACACGCACTTCGAAGACAAGGATCATCTGGCGAGCGCGATCGGCAAAAGCATCCGCCTCGAGCTCGAAGAAAAAATCACCGCAACGAACGCAGGAGTCACCGACGCCGCGGTCCGCATGGCGAACGGCCTCTCCTCGATGTTCGCGTTCACGATCGCTCAGCCCATACGCGCCCGCGCGTTGATCCGCCTGATCCCGGGCGCGGTCGATCCCGATGAGCCGATCAACGCGGGCATCAAGGGCGACGTGGCGCTCGGCCACAAGACGAAGCGCTTCGCGGGCGCCTCGCTGAACGCCGCTGTCGTAGCGACGCTCGGCATCGCGATGTCCGCCGGCATGCGCCTCTCCGATGCGAAACACCGCGTCGGCGATCCGTACGCGTTCGCCACCGAAATCCTCGCGACCGCGCTGGTCGCGCTGGGCCTGAAACAAACTGAGGCCGCGCGCCTCGCCAAAACCGCCATGGACGCTCGCAGACAGGAAGCCAAACCATGATCAAAGTTGACGACATCGCGTTCGTTCGCTTCTCCGCCCCCGACCTCGACAAGATGGAAGCGTTCTTGACCGACTTCGGCCTCGCCCGCGCGCACCGCGACGGCGCGACGCTCTACATGCGCGGTGAAGGCGGCGATCCGTTCGTGCATGTGACGCACCTGGGCGAGCCGGGCTTCAAAGGCGTCGCCTTCCGCGCGCGTTCGGCCGACGACCTGACGAAACTCGCGAAGTCCACCGACGCGAAAGTCGAAGCGCTCGACGGTCCCGGCGGCGGCAACGTCGTGCGCCTGAAAGACCTCGACGGCTTCAACGTCGAAGTCGTCGCCGGCCGCGAAGCGCAAGCACCCGCGGCGATCCCGCCCGCGCCGCTGACCAACGACGCCCGCGCGCAACCACGGCGTAACGCGACGAAGCGCGTGAGCCAAGGCGCCTCGCACATCAAGCGCCTGGGTCACTGCGTGCTGAACGTGTCAAACTTCCGCGCCAGCGAGGCTTGGTACAAGGAGCACTTCGGCTTCATCACGTCAGACGAAATCAAGATGTCGCCGGAATTCGCGCTCGGCGCCTTCATGCGCTGCGACCGCGGCGAGGAACCTGCCGACCATCACACACTGTTCATGCTGGGAACGGGCCAGCCCAAGTTCAATCACGCAGCTTTCGAAGTCGTGGACATGGACGACCTGATGAGCGGCCACGACGTCTTGAAAGAAAAGGGCCACGAGGCCCAATGGGGCGTCGGCCGCCACATCCTGGGCGGACAAATCTTCGACTATTGGCGCGACCCGTGGGGCCACGTGCTGGAACACTGGACCGACGGCGATCTGATGACCGCAAGCTGGGGCAGCCGCGACGCCACCCCGCAAGACCTGATCGGCGTCCAATGGGGCATGAAAATGCCTGCGAACATGGGTTGAAAATCCCTGGGACCGCGGACGGCCTCGTCCGCTCTTTCTTCCTTCTAACGCCGGTACGGCTCAACCACTGTAAGAGCGGACGAGGCCGTCCGCGGTCCCAGGAAGGAGAGACACAATGAAACTCGTAACGTTCACCGAAGGTAACTCAACCCGCATCGGCATCGCCATCGACGGCGGCATCGTCGATCTGAAGAAGGCCGACGCCGACCTGCCGCGCGACATGATCGGCCTGATCGCGCAGTGGCCCACGTTCCGCGGCGCCGTCGAACGCGCCGCCACGCGCAAAGCCGACTTCGCACAAAGCGCCGTCAAACTCGAAGCACCCATCCCGCGCCCCGGCAAAATCATGGCGATCGGCTTGAACTACGCCGACCACATCGCCGAAAGCGGCCAGAAGACGCCGGAAGAGCAAGTCTGGTTCGCGAAGATGCCGACCTCCGTCAACGCACCGTTCGCCGATGTGCAGTTGCCGAAAGCCTCGCAACTGCTCGACTACGAAGCCGAACTCGTCGTCGTCATCGGCAAGACCTGTAAGCACGTGCCGAAGGAAAAGGCGCACGAGGTCATCTTCGGCTACGCGGTGGGCAACGATGTCACCGCCCGCGACTGGCAGTTCAAAACGCCGCAATGGATTCTAGGCAAGAGCTTCGACACCCACGCCCCGTTGGGCCCGTGGATCATGACCGCCGATGAAGTCGGCGACCCGCACGCCCTCGGCATCCGCGCCTTCGTGAACGGCGAGAAGCGCCAAGACTCGAACACGAAAAATCTCGTCTTCAACATCTTCGATCAGATCGCCCACATCAGCAAAGCGATGACGTTGGAGCCCGGCGACATCATCTTCACCGGCACCCCCGGCGGCGTGGGCGTAGCAATGAAGCCGCCAAAATTCCTGAAAGCGGGTGACGTCATGCGCATCGAAATCGACAAAATCGGCGCCATCGAAGCGACGGTCGTGCCGGAGGGCTAGTGCCATGGGTGCTCTCGGCGCGTCAAAGCAATCGGCCGCACCAAGCTACGGCGCCGACCTCTACGCGCGCGCGGCGTTGCTCGACCCGTATCCGCACTACAAGCGCATCCGCGACACCGGACCGGCGGTCTGGCTGCCGAAGCGCAAACTCTGGGCGATCGCGCGGTTCGAGGACATCCGCCTCGCCCTGCGAGCAGCGGACAAGCTCGTCAGCGGCAAGGGCGTCGCCGCGAACAAGCTCGTGAACGATCTCAAAAACGAGATCACGCTGACGGCCGACGGCGCCGATCACCAGCGCCGCCGCATGACGTTGATCAAACCGCTGACGCCCGGCCCGCTGAAAGACCTCACGCAGCGCATCCAAACCGAAGCCGACAATCTCGTCGCGCGGCTCAAGAAAGGCGGCACATTCGATGCGATGGCGACCTTCGCCGCGCATCTGCCGGTGTCGATCGTGGCCGATCTCGTCGGCCTGAAGCCTGAGGGCCGCGAGAACATGCTGCGCTGGGCGGCGAACACGTTCGAGGCGCTTGGTCCCATGAACTGGCGCACGCTGCGCGCGCTTCCCGCGCTGCTCGACTTGCAGCGCTACGTGAAGACACTCAGCCGCGCGAACGTCGTCCCCGGCGGCTGGGCCGATCAGATCTTCGCCGCCGCCGACGCCGGCACGCTGTCCCGGCGGGAAGCGAAATCGATGATCATCGACTACGTCGCGCCAAGCCTCGACACCACGATCCTCGCGACCGGAAACATGTTGCAGTACCTCGCGCAAAATCCGCAAGTCTTCGCCGCCATCAAGAACGACAACGCGCTGATCGCCAACGCTGTCTACGAATCGGTTCGCCTCGCCTCGCCCATCCGCGGGTTCACGCGGTTCGCGGCCGAAGACTTCGAACTCGGCGGCGTGACCATCCCCAAAGGCGCCCGCGCGCTCGTGCTCTTCGCGTCCGGCAATCGCGACGAACGCAAATACGCCAATCCCGACGCGTTCGACGTCACCCGCAACGCGCGCGACAACGTCGCCTGGGGGCATGGACCCCACGTCTGCGTCGGCATGCACCTCGCGCGGCTGGAGATGGAATGTCTGTTGCGCGCGTTGGTACAACAAGTCGATCGCATCGAAGTGGGCGAGCCGGTCCCGTTCCTCAACAACGTCCTGCAGGGCTTCAAATCCCTGCCCGCAACTTTTCACTGAGAAGCCGCCATGATCGAAACAGACGTCTTGATCGCAGGTTACGGCCCAACCGGCGAAACGCTCGCCGCCCTTCTCGGCAAAGCAGGCATCAAGACACTCGTCGTCGAGCGCGATGTCGACGTCTACCGTTACCCGCGCGCCGCCCACTTCGATCACGAGATCATGCGCATCTGGCAAAAGCTCGGCATCACGGAGGCAGTCCTCCCTTGGACGCGTCAGATGTACGAATACGAATTCCGCAACGCAGAGGGCGAAGTCCTGTTGCGCTTCGATCAACGCGGCATGGAAGCCCCGTCCGGCTGGGCGCCGAGCTACATGTTCCACCAGCCGGCCCTCGAAGAAGCGCTCCGCAAACGCGTCGAAGAGTTCCCGTGCGTAGACGTCCGCCTCGGCGCATCGCTGAAATCCATCGACGCCAACACCGCCGAAGGCGTCACCGCGACGATCACAGCCAGCGGCAAGGACGAACAGGTCGGCGCGAAGTTCCTGATAGGCTGCGACGGCGGCAACAGCCAGACGCGCCGGCTGATCGACGGCGAACTCTTCGACTACGGCTTCGACGAACCCTGGCTCGTCATCGACACGGTCGCCAAGCACGAGGAAGGCTTGCCCCCGTTCGGCATTCAACTCTGCGACCCAAAACGGCCCACGACGGTGGTGCCGATGTCGCCGCTCCGCCGCCGCTGGGAGTTCATGCTGAAACCCGGCGAAACCCCGGAAGAGATGCTGAACGACGCGAAGATCGCCGAACTGCTGACAGCTTGGACCAAACCCGGCCAAGTCGAAGTCATCCGCAAAGCCGTCTACCGCTTCCACGGCCTCGTCGCGAAAACTTGGCGGGCGAAATCCGTGCTGATCGCGGGCGACGCCGCGCACCAAATGCCGCCGTTCATGGGCCAAGGCATGTGCTCGGGCATCCGCGACGCCGACAACCTCGCCTGGAAACTGATCGCGGTGTTGCAAGGCGATGCGAACACGTCGCTACTCGACACCTACCAACAAGAACGCGAACCTCAAGTGCGCTTCATCGTCGAAGGCGCCATCGGCATGGGCCGCGTCGTCTGCGTGCAAGACGAAGCGGCAGCGAAGATGCGCGACCAAGGCATGATCGCCGCCCGCGCCGCAGCAACAGGCCCAACCCCACTGCCAGGCCTACCGCCGCTAAAGGACGGCTTCTTGATGCCGAGTCCACGGGCCGGTGAACTGTTTCCGCAGATTCGTACGCACCGCTACTCGAATGGAAGAACCGGCTTGATGGATGATGTCGCAGGCTTTGGCGACTTCCTGATCGTCCTCAAGGAGCCACTCGACATCTCTCACGTCCCCTGGCCGACGCCAGTTGATCTTGTCGCGCTCGGACGCGACATCACAGACCCAGATGGACGCCTGCGTGCGTGGTTTGACAAGGCTGGCGCCGAGATCGCGCTCGTGCGGCCCGATTACTATGTGTTCGGCACCGGCTCGGCGGAAGCCCTTGCAAGCGCCTTAGCTTCCGCATTCCCGAATGAAGAATCTGAGCAATAAGTGTGCACCGCACAATCACCCCTCCGAATGTTTCGCGTCGCACCTAGCGATTGAAACGAAACCGTCCGCGCGGCGCGAGGCAAGCAACAAGCCGCCACGGCAACCACCCCTACACCGTGCGCCCGCACCGTCATTGACGCCCCACCCCTGCGCGCCTATCCACTGCCGCGCAATTCGGCCTCAAACCAGCGGTCCCTTAATGTCCTCAGCGCGCAAGAACAAACCGCAACTCAAGCTTCACATCCCCGAGCCGAAACACCGCCCCGGCGACACGCCGGACTTCAGTCACATCAAAGTTCCCAAAGCGGGCGAGATGCGCCGCCCCGACATCAACGTCGCGGCAAAAGAAACGCAGGACATCGCCTACGGACTGATCCGCGTGCTGGGCGAAGACAACCAGCCCCACGGCACGTGGGACCCGCATGTCGACGTCGAGACGCTGAAACGCGGCCTGAAGAACATGCTGACGGTGCGCGCCTACGACGCCCGCATGTTCGCGGCGCAGCGCCAAGGCAAGACGTCGTTCTATATGAAGTGCACGGGTGAGGAGGCAATCGCCGTCGCGCAAGCCGCCGCGCTCGACCCCGAAGACATGTGCTTCCCCACCTATCGCCAGCAGGGCCTGCTCATCTCGCGCGGCTACCCACTGCTCGACATGATGTGCCAAGTCTATTCGAACGAGCGCGATCCGCTGAAGGGCCGCCAGCTGCCGATCATGTACTCGTCGAAGAAGCACGGCTTCTTTTCGATCGCGGGCAACCTCGCCATGCACTACAGCCAAGCGGTCGGCTGGGCGATGGCGTCGGCCTACCGCGGCGACGACCGCATCTGCGCCGCCTGGATCGGCGACGGCTCGACCGCCGAAGGCGATTTCCACACCGCACTCACCTTCGCTGCCGTCTACAAGGCGCCGGTGATCCTGAACGTCGTCAACAATCAGTGGGCGATCTCAAGCTACCAAGGCATCGCCGGCGGCGATGAAGCAACGTTCGCCGCGCGCGGCGTCGGCTACGGCATCCCCGCACTGCGCGTCGACGGCAACGACTTCCTCGCCGTCTACGCGGTGACGAAGTGGGCCGCGGACCGCGCGCGCCAGAACCTCGGCCCCACGATGATCGAACATTTCACGTACCGCGTCGAAGGCCACTCGACATCCGACGACCCCAGCCGCTACCGCCCCGCCGACGAAGCAAAGGCCTGGCCGTTCGGCGACCCGGTCGACCGTCTGAAGAAACACCTGATCGCTCTCGGCAAGTGGACGGAGAAAGAAAACACTGACCTCGAACAAACGATCGCCGAAGAAATCCGCGCCATTCAAAAGGAAGCCGAGTCCCACGGCACGCTAGGCTCCGGCAAAACGGTGAGCGTCAAAACGATGTTCGAGGACGTCTACAAAGACATGCCCTGGCACATCCGCCGTCAACGCCAAGAGATGGGGGTTTAGCTCGTGGCCACCATGAACATGATCCAGGCGCTGAACTCCGCCATGGACGTCATGCTGACGAAGAACCCCGACGTGCTGATCTTCGGCGAGGACGTCGGTTACTTCGGCGGCGTCTTCCGCGCGACCGACGGCCTGCAGAAAAAGCACGGCGTGACGCGCTGCTTCGACTCCCCGATCGGCGAAAGCGGCATCGTGGCCACCGCAATCGGCATGGCGGCCTATGGCCTCAAACCCGTGATCGAAATCCAGTTCGCCGACTACATCTATCCGGCCTACGACCAAATCGTGTCGGCCGCAGCGCGCCTGCGTTACCGCTCGGCAGGCGACTTCACCGCGCCAATTACGCTGCGCTCGCCCTACGGCGGCGGCATCTTCGGCGGCCAAACGCACAGCCAAAGCCCCGAAGCACTGTTCACCCACGTCTGCGGCATCAAGACGGTGATCCCGTCGAACCCGTACGATGCGAAGGGCCTGCTCATCAGCGCCATCGAAGACGAAGACCCCGTTATGTTCTTCGAGCCGAAGCGCATCTACAACGGTCCCTTCGACGGCCACCACGACAGACCTGTCCAACCGTGGTCGAAGACGAAGGCGAGCGACGTGCCCGACGGCTACTACACGGTACCGCTCGGCAAAGCCGCAATCGCGCGCGAAGGCAACGACCTCACCGTCATCGCCTACGGCACGATGGTGCACGTGGCGCTGGCCGCAGTCGCCGACACCGGCATCGACGCCGAAGTACTCGACCTGCGCACGCTGATCCCCGTGGATATCGAGACGATCAAAGAGTCCGTGGAGAAAACCGGCCGCTGCGTGATCGTGCACGAAGCAACGCGCACCAGCGGCTACGGCGCCGAACTGACCGCGCTCGTGCAAGAACACTGCTTCTATCACCTGGAAGCGCCGATTGAGCGCGTCGCCGGCTGGGACACGCCCTACCCGCACGCGTTCGAATGGCAGTATTTTCCAGGCCCCGGCCGCGTCGCCACCGCGATGCGCCGCGCGATGGAGGGCTGAACCCATGGGCCGTTTCGTCTTCAAACTCCCCGACGTCGGCGAAGGCACCGCCGAAGCCGAAATCGTCGCCTGGCACGTGCGCGTCGGCGACACGATCAAAGAAGACCAGCACCTCGTCGATGTGATGACCGACAAAGCGACGGTTGAAATGACGTCGCCCGTCACCGGCAAGATCGTCGAACTCCACGGCGAACCCGGCTCGATGCATCCCGTCGGCGCGCCGATCGTCATCTTCGAAGTCGATGGCGCAGGCAACGAAGCGCAAGTCAAAGCGAAGAACGGCGCCGCCGCGCCGGCGGTCGCGAAAGCCGCGCCACCGCCGCCACCCAAACTCGAAACACCGAAAGCCGCGCCGAAACCCGCACCCGCACCAGTCGCGACGCCCACCACACCTCGCAAGTTTGGCGACAAGCCACTCGCCTCGCCCGCCGTACGACAGCGCGCAACCGAACTCGGCGTCCATCTGCAGTTCATCCACGGCACCGGCCCAGCAGGCCGCATCAGCCACGCCGATCTCGATGGCTACATCGCGAAGGGCGCACCGGCCGCCGCAAGGCCATCCGCGGCGCTCGAACGGCGTGAGGGCGTGGACGAGATCAAGATCATCGGCCTACGCCGCAAGATCGCGGAGAAGATGCAAGAAACGAAGCGCCGCATCCCGCACTTCGCCTACGTCGAAGAAGTCGACATGACGGAGCTCGAAGCCCTGCGCGTCCAGATGAATGCCGACAAGCGCGCCGACCAGCCGAAGCTGACGCTGCTTCCCTTCATGATGCGCGCACTGATCCGCGTGCTGCCCGATTACCCGCAAATCAACGCCCGCTTCGACGACGAAGCAGGCGTCGTCCACCGCTACAAGCCCGTACACATCGGCATCGCGACGCAAACACAGCACGGCCTGATCGTCCCTGTCGTCCACCACGCCGAAGCGATGGACCTCTGGCAGGCCGCCGCCGAAGTCGCCCGCGTCTCGACCGCCGCGCGCGAAAACAAAGCCACGAAGGACGAACTGACGGGCTCGACGATCACGATCACGAGCCTCGGGCCCATCGGCGGCGTGGTGACGACGCCCGTCATCAACCACCCCGAAGTCGCGATCATCGGCCCGAACGCGATCATCGACCGCCCCGTCGTTCACAACGGCCACATCGCGGTCCGCAAGATGATGAACCTCTCCTCATCCTTCGACCACCGCGTGGTGGACGGCTACGACGCCGCCATGTTCATCCAGCGCGTGAAGGCGCTCCTCGAACACCCCGCGATGATGTTTATGGAAGCATGACCGAACACCTCACCCCCAAACTCCTCGTCATCGGCGGTGGCCCAGGCGGATACGTCGCCGCCATCCGCGCAGGCCAACTCGGGATCGACACCGTGCTGGTGGAAGCTGACCGCCTCGGCGGCACATGCCTCATCCGCGGCTGCATCCCCTCGAAGGCGATCATCCACGCCGCCGGCGAGTTCGAAACCATGCGCCACGCGAGCGCGAACGGTCTCCACGGCATCAAACTCGGCGCAGCGCCGAAGCTCGACCTCGCCGAAACCGTGAAGTGGAAAGAAGGCATCGTCACTCGCCTCAACACCGGCGTCACGGGACTGCTCAAGCGCGCGAAAGTGAAAGTCGTAAGCGGCTGGGCAAAATTCTCCGACGCCAAAACCTGCACGGTGGACTCAACGACCGGCCCCGTCACGATCACCGCCGAGCACGTGCTGCTAGCGAACGGCTCGCTCCCGGTACAAATCCCAACAATCCCGTTCGGCGGCGCAGTCATCTCATCGACCGAAGCACTCGCACTCGACAAGCTCCCGGAAAACCTCGTCGTCGTCGGCGCCGGCTACATCGGCCTCGAACTCGGCATCGCCTTCGCCAAGCTGGGCGCCCAAGTCACCGTCGTCGAAGCCGAGAAGAACATCCTGCCCCTCTACGACACCGACCTCACGGCGCCGGTAAAACGCTGGCTCGACAAGAATAACGTCACCGTCCACCTCGGCGCGAAGGCGAAAGCCGTCGAAACGGGAAAAAACACCGCCCTGATCGTCGAAGCCGCCGACGGCAAATCGCAAAGCTTTCCCGCCGACAAAATCCTCGTCACCGTCGGCCGCAAACCGAACACTGAGGCCTGGGGCCTCGAAAACATGGGCGTCGACATGGCCGGCCGCTTCGTGAAGGTCGACGATCAGTGCCGCACCTCGATGAAGAACGTCTGGGCGGTCGGCGACCTCACAGGCGAACCGATGCTCGAACACAAGGCCGCGACCCAAGGCGAAATGGTCGCCGAAATCATCGCAGGCCACAAACGCAAGTTCGCACCCGTAGCGATCGCCGCCGTCTGCTTCACCGAACCTGAGATTGTGAGCTGCGGCCTCTCCCCCGCCGAAGCCGCAAAGTCGGGCGAGGAAACAATCGTCGGCCAATTCCCCTTCGCCGCCAACGGCCGCGCGCTCTCAATGGACGCCGCCGACAACGGCGGCTTCGTCCGCGTGGT
>JBJXEH010000279.1:0-20167 GCA_046153995.1 Micropepsaceae bacterium | reverse complement strand
ACGAAGCGCTGTTCGACGACGAGTTCCTGAAAGACACCGGCGTCACCACGCTCGACATCGCAAAGGCGTTGATCGACGAAGGCTATCACCCGATGACGATGTACTTCCCGCTCGTCGTCCACGGCGCGATGCTGATCGAACCCACCGAAACGGAGTCGAAACACGCGCTCGACGAATTCATCCACGTGTTGGCCGAACTCGCCAAGGAAGCGAAAGGCAACGACAAACGCCGCTTCGAAGGCGCCCCGCACTTCGCCCCCCGCCGCCGCCTCGACGAAACCGCCGCCGCCCGCAAACCTGTGCTGCGCTGGACCCCGCCACCAAAAGCGGAAGCGGCGGAGTAGGCACCTACCGCAGCGGCGCTCCACGCAGCTGCGAATAGATCGTGTCGAATACGGCCAGCGCGGCGGGGCGATCCGGCGTGCCCATGGTGGGTTTGTCGGTGAGGACGAGCAGCGGTCCCGCCGGTCCCGCAAACGCGGGCCACGCGGGTAACCCGGCGCCGTTCGGATTGCCTGTTTTGATGAAGTTGACCCAATACGTGGTCATCAGCTCCGCCGCGCGGCGATCTTCCGCACGCCAAGACCACGGCGCCTGATCGAGATGATCGAACATGTACCAAAGCTCCGCGAAGTGCGCCGGTCCCCACCCGGCATAGGGCGAGTTCTCCGGAAACGGCGGGCGCTGCGCGAACCGGTACGAGAACACCGGCGCGCCGCTTGCCGCATGCAGCCTCGCCCACGTCCACATGTTCCACCCGAAGCGCAAGTCTGTCTCGAATGCGACGCGTGCGGCGCGCGCCTCGTCGTCGGTGACGAACGGATAGGCCCCGAGCAGCGGCGGCGGCAGCGGTCCGAACGTTTTCGCGATGTCGGCGCCGAACGTCGCGGCCTTGATTTTCGACATATCGCTCAACGACCGCGCTTCCTCAGCGTTGACTCCGGCAAGCAACGGCACCGGCGCTTGGGCGCGCTCGGAGAACACCTCGAATGGTGTCCGCGGCAGGACGTGACGGTCAATGACGGGATGTGAAATCCGTCCGGCGTTCGCCTTCAACACGGCCTCTGCTGGGAGCCCTCTCAGCGCACCGGCCGAAGTCGCCCCCAACGCAGAGGCAAACGCCACGCCGTCCTTCTCCGCGTTCGCGAGCAGAAACTGCGGCGCAATCTGTACTGGCTCGAAGAACCCGCCGCTCTGTCCGATCGCGCGATGAAACAAACCTTTGGCCAGCGGCGAGGCCATCAAGATGTTGACCGACATCGCCCCGGCGGACTGCCCGGCGATCGTCACGCGGCCAGGGTCGCCACCGAACGCGCCGATGTTGCGCTGAACCCACTGCAGCGCGGCGATTTGATCCAGAAACCCGTAATTGCCCGAACTCTTCTGCGCGGTTTCCGAACTCAACTCCGGATGCGCCAGAAACCCGAAAGCACCGAGCCGGTAGGAAACGGTCACGACGACAATCCCGCGGCGCGCCAACCGGTCGCCCCAGTAAAGCGGCATCGACGCCGACCCGTTCGTAAACCCGCCACCGTGAATCCAAACGAGCACAGGTAGCTTCGCTTGTACGCCAGCCGTCGGCGTCCACACGTTCAAATAGAGGCAGTCCTCGCTCGTCAACGGCGGCTCCTCGCCCGGCATCGAAATGCCGTTCTGAAGACAAGCCGGCGCAAAGACGGTCGCGGGCCGAACGCCATTCCAAGGCTTCACCGCCTCCGGCGCCCGCCACCGCAACGGCCCAACCGGTGGCGCCGCAAATGGCACGCCTTTGTAGGCAAGCACATCGCCGTCGCGAGCTCCCGCGATAAGCCCACCGTCCACCCTGACGGGATCGGCGGCCGCAGCCACAGCCGCGAGTGCGAACAGCAAACCTGCGATGCGAAGACGCCACGCCATGGATCAACCTCGTTTGACGAACCGATCATGTAAGGGCCAGCCGCGGAAAACGGGAGCCTACGGCCTCCCGGTTCGTCCCCCACCGGGCGCGTTTCGTCACAAATCCGTGCACCTGGCGCGACTGGACAGCTGAGCCGCGCGCATCCCACTATCCCCGCATGACACGCACACAGACAATCATCGTCGGAAGCAGCCGCGAGATCGCGCTCGGCACCGGATACTGGCTTCTGTTCCTGTTGGCATTGGAGCCGGGAAATCTGGCGCGTGCGTCCGCAGGCGGCGTGACGCTGCACTGGCACCTCGAAGCGGCGCGAATTCTCGGAGCCGCCATGCTGGCCGGCCTGGCAACCCCGTTGGTGATGAGCCTCGTGCGCCGCTATCCCGTCGAGGCAGGTCTGCTTTGGCGCCGCGCGTTGCTACACGTGACGAGCGCCATGGGCGTGGCGTTCGCCCTCGTCGCATTATCATGCATCCTAGCGCCGATCCTCGGTGTCGGCGACACGCGGCCGTTCCTCGTCGCATTGCCCGACCACATCGCCGCGAACTGGCTGCCGCTCGGGTTCAGCCTGATGGCGATGGTGGGGTTTGCGCACGCGATCCGCTATCAGACGCAACTGCGGACGCACGCGCCGGAAAGCGCGGACGCCGCTGGCACACAGTATCTCAAGAGCGTCGTCGTCGGAGCACGCGGGCATGTTGCATCGGTCGACCTGGCGTCGATCGATTGGATCGAAACCCAAGGCAACTACATCGCGCTTCACGAAGGGCAGAAGACGCACCTGCTGCGCGAAACACTGTCCGCATTCGAACCAAAACTCGATCCCCAGCAATTCGTACGCATCCACCGCCGCGTCCTTGTCGCCGCCGCCCGCGTACGCGAGATCGCGCCGCTGGCGAACGGCGACGGCCTGGTGCGCCTTGCGGACGGCACCGAACTCCGCCTCAGCCGCAACCACCGCAAGCGCCTGCACGACGCCGTCCGCTTTGCGTGACGGCGACCGTTGTACGTGCAAGAATAGTAGCGCGTCTCATCACGGAGGAACGCGCGTGACGTTTCGTTGGCTTGCCGTTCTGCTTCTTGTTGTCACCACCGCCGTCGCGAGCGCGACCTCGCCGCTGCCGCCGCGGATGCGCCTGATACCTGTCGACGAAGCGGCGAAGGACCCGTCCTTCTTGCAGTTCCGAAACGAACTGAAAGCGATCATCGCACGCAAGGACGCCGCGAAGCTGTTTCATTACCTGGCCTCCGACATCAACCTAAGCTTCGGCGGCGAGGCCGGCGGGCCCTCGTTTCACAAAATCTGGAAGCCGTTCGACAAGAACACACAGATCTGGAAAGCGCTCTCGCTCGTCGTGGACAACGGCGGCAAGTTCGTGGTGCCCGGCGGTTTCGCTGCACCCTACGCTTACGCCGCCTTCCCCGAAGACGTCGACGCGTTCTCTTATGTCGTCGTCACGAACCCGCGGGCATGGCTCCGCGAAAAGCCGAACGCCAACGCGCGCGTGATCCGCGAGTTGGACTTCGACATTCTCGAAGTCGTCAATTCCTCCGGCAAGATGCAGCACGAAGCGGGCCCGAACGACTGGGACGAAGTGAGACACGCCTCAGGCCAACGCGGCTTCGTACTGTCGTCGGACGTCCGCAGCCCCGTCGAATACCGCGCAGTTTTCGAAAAGCGCAAAGGCAAATGGGTCATGCAAACGCTGATCGCCGGGGACTGACGCTGCGCCTCTCCTATCAAACGCCCTACGACTGGCCTGCGCTGCTCAAATTCTTCGCGGCCCGCGCGATCCCCGGCGTCGATGAAGTCGAAGGTGCGATCTACCGCCGGACGTTCGTTCTCGGTCGAAAACAAGGACGTCTGTCGGTCGCGCCCGAGAGCAACGCACTGGTCGCCGAAATCGCCACGACCTACGCCGATACAGACTTCATTGCGGGCAAGCTCCGCCGCCTGTTCGACCTCGACGCGCCGGGCCAACAGATCGCAGCCCGCCTCCGCCGCGACGGCACACTCAAGCCCTCGCTAAAAAAGCGCCCCGGTCTGCGCGTCCCCGGCGTCTGGGACCCGTTCGAACTCGGCGTCCGGGCAATTCTAGGACAACAGGTCAGCGTCGCCGGCGCGTCCACGCTAGCCGGTCGCATTGCGACACGATTCGGGAAGTCCGCCGCGAAGGGCCACGTCACACTGACCCGCCTGTTCCCAACCCCGGACGATTTGGTGGACGCAAACTTGGACGGTATTGGCCTCACCACGCGCCGCGCGGCAACGGTCGTAAATTTCGCCCGCGCGGTCAGAGACGACGCGACATTACTCGTGGCAGACCAACCGCTCGACACGTTCGTCGAACGCATTGCCGATCTGCCTGGCTTAGGCGCCTGGACAGCGCACTACATGGCCATGCGCCTAGGTCACGCCGACGCGTTTCCGGCCACGGACCTCGGCGTACGCAAAGCGCTGAACACGACGAGCGACAAGGAAGTGCTACGCCTCGCCGAACGCTGGCGCCCGTACCGCGCCTACGCCACGATGCACTTGTGGGCGTCGTTGAGCGATTGACATGCAGCTCTTCGTCGAACGCATCAAAACGCCGATCGGCCCCTTGCTCATCACACACGACGGCAAGGCGCTCGCCAATATCGCCTTCGCCGACCGCGAAGAAAGGCGGGCAGGGGAGCTCGCGCGCGACTTCCCGGATGCCGAGGTGACGCGCGCACCCCAACCCTCACCGTTCGCCGCAGCCCTCGTGCGCTACTTCGACGGAGACATACGCGCGATCGACAAGCTCCCCGTCATCGCCATCGGCACGGACTTCCAATGCCGCTGCTGGGAAGCACTTCGCCGCGTACCGCCGGGCACCACGCGCAGCTACGGCGACCACGCCCGCGCCATCGGCCGCCCGCGCGCGCCACGCGCCGTAGGCGCCGCGAACGGCTTCAACCCGATATCGATCGTCGTGCCCTGCCACCGCCTCGTGGGCAGCAGCGGCAACCTCATCCACTACGGTGGCGGGCTTGAGCGCAAACGCTGGCTGATCGATCATGAGGCCAGCCACGCGAGCCCGCGCCGATGATTGAACCCGTCAGAATCCTGAAACCCACGCTGGGCGCGCTGCCCGCTTACGTCGACGCGCTCGAGCGCGGCTGGAACCCCGACAACGTCCGCGGCCGCGCAGGCGCCGCCGATCACCTGCAGCGCATCAGCGAAAACGCCCCCGCCTTCGTCGCCAGCCTCGACGATGAAGAAGCGAAGGGCCCCGACTACAAAATGCCCGATGGCACGATATCGAAACGCCTGCCCGGCTTCGTCCGCTGGATATGGGACGGCACGTTCTGCGGCATGATCGGCTTCCGTTGGGCCAAGGGCACGTCCGAACTGCCGCCGCACGTCCTCGGCCACATCGGCTACACGGTCGTCGAATGGAAGCAGGGCAGGGGTTACGCGACGCAAGCGCTACGCCAGCTGCTGCCAGAATGCCGAGCGCGCGGCCTCACCTACGTCGAACTAACAACCGACCCCGACAACATCCCCTCGCACAAGGTGATCACGTCGAACGGCGGCCAGCTGCTCCGCCACGAACAAAGGCCCGCAGCCTACGGCGGCGGCGACTCACTGCGCTGGCGGATCGATTTGTAGAAAGAAGATTGAAACGCCAAGCACGCCAAGCCGCTCTGTTCATCCGGCGCCGCAGGCGCCATGCCAATCGCCTCGTAAGGCGAGTCGCGCCGAACAAGTGCCTGAGCGGCTTGGCGTGCTTGGCGTTTCAGTACTTCTTAGTGCAGCTTCGCGCGCAAATCGCGGATCGCGCCGTCGATCAGCGTGTCGCCTTTGCTCTCGGTCATCTGCTTGCCGATGACCGCACCCGCTGCAGCCGTCGCAACCGACGTCGCGGCAGCGCGAACCTCGGCAATCGCCTCGGCTTCGGCCTGAGCGATCTTCTGCTCGGCCATCTTCGCGCGGCGCTCGATCTGCACGGCAAGCTGGGCGCGCGCGTCGGTTGCCATGCGTTCGGCAGAGACCTTCGCCGCATCGACGATTGCCTGTGCTTCCTGCGCCGCGTTGGCTGTCTTTGCGCGGTATTCGTTGAGCAGAACCTCCGCCTCGGCGCGCAGGCGCTTAGCCTCGTCGAGTTCGCCTTTGATGGCGGCGGCCCGGTCGTCGAGCATCTTGCCCACCATCTTCGGCACGCCTTGCCAAACGACGAGCCCAATGAAGAGCACCGTGCCGACGGCGACCCAGAAGGTCGGATCTGCGAAAATACCGCTCATCAAGCCGTCCTCGTGCCTTTCAATGCAGTCGCCACGGCGGCCGCGAGATCGTTCGCGTTAGCCGCCTCGCCGGTCAGTTTCGAAACGACCTCCGCCGCCGTCTCCTTGGCGACGTCGCCGACGCGCGCCATCGCGGCCTTGCGCATCTCGCCGATGCGCGCTTCCGCCTTCGCCGTGTCCGCCGCAAGCTGCTTGGCAGCCGCGTCGTTCTTCGCGTTGATCTCGGTCTGCACAGCGTTGCGCATTTGGTCGCTCGCCTTCAGCGCTTTCGCGCGTGCATCGGCAAGCGCCTTGTCGTAGCCCGCCATCGCCGCTTCGCTGTCGCGCTTGGCCTGCGCCGCCGTATCGAGGTCGCCCTTGATCCGGTTGGCACGATCGGCGATCACGCCGCCGATCTTCGGCGCCGCAATCCGCGAGATCACGAAGTAAAGGACCGCAAACGTAATCAGCAGCCAAAACAGCTGGCTCGCAAACGTCGTCGTATCGAGCTGCGGCAACCCCGGCTTCGCAGCATGGGCATCGCCCGCATGCTCGGTCGAGGTCTCTTCCGTCACCAACGGCTCAGCCGCCGGATCCCCATGGGGCTCCGGCGCCACGTCGGCCACTTGGAACGCGTTTGCGGCTTCGCCCGCCATCGCTCGAAGTCCTTGTGCTGGCTGATTAGAAGCCGAACATCAGAATGAACGCGACGACCAGGCCGAACAGGCCCGTCGCTTCGCAAAGCGCGAAGCCTAGCAGCAGGTTCGTCTGCTGACCGGCCGCAGCCGACGGATTGCGCAACGCGCCCTGCAGATAGCTGCCGAACACGTTGCCGACGCCAATACCGGCGCCGATGAGGGCCATGGCCGCGAGACCCGCGCCGATAAGTTTTGCTGCTGCGACTTCCATTTGAGAAACTCCTCGTTGAATGCGTGAAACGTAAAACTCAGTGATCGTGCAGATGCACCGCTTCGTTCAGATAGATGCACGTCAAAAGCGCGAACACCCAGGCCTGAATGGCCGCAACCAAAACTTCAAGCGCCGTTACCAGAACGCCCGCGATCAGCGGCGCGATCGACAACACCGACAGAATGCCGCCCGCGCCAAGCATCGTGACGACGAAACCTGCGAACACTTTCAGCATCGTGTGGCCGGCGAGCATGTTCGCCGCAAGACGAACGGACAGGCTGATCGGCCGCGACAGGAACGAGATGATCTCGATCGGAACCAGCAGCGGCATAATCCACGCCGGCGCGCCAGACGGCACGAACAGGCTGAAGAAGTGAAGCCCGTGCGTCCAGAAGCCGACGACGAGCACCGTCGCGAACACCATGAGCGCCATCGCGAACGTCACGATGATGTGGCTCGTCACCGTGAACGAGTAGGGGATCAGCCCTAAGAAATTCGTGAAAAAGATGAAGATGAAGAGCGAGAAGATGAACGGGAAGAATTTCTTCCCCGATTCGCCCATCACCGCGCCGACGGTCTGGCGCTCGATGAAGTCGTACATCAGCTCGACGATCGACTGCGTGCGCCCCGGCACGATCCCGTCGCGATTGACGCCGAGAGTCAGTAGCGCGCATCCGGCAGCAACCGCCAGCAACATCCAAAGGCTCGAGTTCGTGAAGGAAAGGTCGAGCCCGCCGATTTCGATTGGGATCAACGGTTTGATCGCGAACTGCTCCATCGGGCTGTGGCCGGCGGCCATGCGCTATTCCTTCTTATCTTGCTCGGCGGAAAGCTGCCGGGCGGCGCGAAACACAACGTAGAAAGCCGCCGCAATTCCCAAGATCGAGAACAGAACGATCCCGATGGGCTTCCACCCGGTCAGCGCGTCGAACCCCCAGCCAAGCGCCAGGCCGACGAAGACCGCGGCGACGAACTCGCTGGAAAGCCGGTAAACGACGTTGAGACGACCGGAAGGGGCAGGCTTGGCCTTCGGCTGTTGCTCGCGTACGGCCTCGATCTGCCGGCCCAGGTCGTCGAGACGCTTCTGGCCGGGATCGTCGTCTGGACCGTTTTGGTAGGTCACCAAGGGCCCTCGGGGCCGCACAAAACCCCCTCCGAATTCCGCCGGGAACATATGAGCGGTACCCTGAGGGGTCAAGCCGATTGCTGCGCCGCAATGAGGAGAAAAACCCCGGAAAGCCGGGCTGCCCCAGTCACGTGGCACTCAGTCGCGCAAACCCCGTTCGTTGAATTTCTACCGTTTGAGGTCTACCTTTCTACCATGAGCCTAAACATCAAAAATCCCGAAGCCCACAAGCTCGCCACGGAACTGGCGCAGCTTATCGGCGTGTCTCTGACTGAAGCGGTGACTCAAGCGCTCCGCGAGAAGCTCGATCGCGTGAAAAAGCGCGAGCCCGATCCGAAACTTCTCGAAGACATGGAGCGGATCGCGCACGACTGCGCCAGTCGTTTGTCGCCCGAAGTGAAAGCGATCGATCACGGCGAGTATCTGTACGACGAGATGGGGCTGCCGAAGTGATCATCGACGCTTCGGCGTTGATCGCCATTCTGCGGGAAGAACCCGATGCGGGCGGCCTACGCAATGCGATTGCCATAGCCGAACGGCGGCGAATATCTGCGGCGACGTACGTCGAAACGAGCATCGTTATCGATTCGCAACGCGATCCTGTTGCTAGTCGCAGGCTGGACGACTTTTTAACGCGAACCCAAACAGAAATTGTCCCGTTCACGGAGACACAAGCGAAGCTCGCGCGCGAAGCTTACCGCGCTTTCGGCAAGGGTTCCGGCCATCCTGCGAGGCTAAATTTCGGCGACTGCATGGCGTACGCGCTTGCCAAGGACCTTGGCGAACCGTTGCTTTTCAAGGGCGACGACTTCACGAAGGCCGGCATCGACGCCGCCTAAGCTACTCCGCAGCCGCTGCCGACAGCACGCGCTCTGCGCCCGCCAGATCCACCGCCACAAGCTGACTGACGCCGCGCTCTTGCATCGTCACGCCGACGAGCCGGTCCATGCGCGACATGGTGAGAGCGTGGTGAGTGATCACCAGGAACCGCGTCTCCGTCATCCGCGTCATCTCGTCGAGCAGATTGCAGAAACGCTCCACGTTCGCATCGTCCAGCGGCGCGTCGACTTCGTCCAGCACGCAGACCGGCGCCGGGTTGCACAGGAACACGGCGAAAATCATCGCCATCGCGGTCAGCGCCTGCTCGCCACCCGAAAGGAGCGACATCGTCTGCAACTTCTTGCCCGGCGGCCGTGCCAAGATCTCAAGCCCCGCCTCCAACGGATCGTCGGATTCGGTAAGCGTCAGCCGCGCCTCGCCGCCGCCGAACAGCGACGTAAACAGCTTCGCAAAATTCGCATTCACGCGGTCGAACGCTTCAAGCAACCGCTCGCGGCCCTCTTTGTTCAATGACCCGATACCTTGACGCAGGCGGTTGATCGCCTCCTCAAGATCGTTCTTCTCGGTCGTGAGCGTGGTGAGCCGCGTCTCACACTCTTCCGCCTCTTCGTCCGCGCGCAAGTTCACGCCGCCAAGCTGCTCGCGCTCGCGCTTCAGCTTCTCGACCCGCTGCTCCGCCGCGTCGAGCGCGGGCAGGGCATCGCCCGTCGCATGCTCGGCCTTCGCCGCCAACTCTTCCGGTGCGCAATCGAGCGTGTCGCGCGCGCGCGTCACGGACTCCGCCAACCGCTCCTGCTGCGAAGCAAGAACCGCATCGCACCGTGCACGCTCTTCGCGCGCATGCGACAGCGCATGATCCGCCATCCGCGCCGCTGACTGCGCCGCCTTCAAGCCGCTCTCGGAAGAAGCCAGTGCATCGCTCGCATCCTTGCGCGCAGTTTCGGCTTCCGAAAGAAGTTCGAAAAGCTTCGTCCGCTTCCCGGCGATCTGCGCCGGAATGTGCTCCAACGCCGCGAGTTCGCCGCGCGCCTCTGTTTCGCGCGCCGTTAGCGCCTCGATCTGCCCGCTCGCCGCCGCGATACGCTGCTCCCAAGCCTCAAGATCGGTCATGATCGCCTGCAGGCGCTGCTGCCGCGCCCGCATCTCGCGCTCGACGCCGTCATGCCGCGCCTTCGCGATCGAGAATCCGCCGCGCGTTTCGTTCAGTTCTTCGCGCACCGCGCCAAGCCGCATCTCAACGTCGGCAAGTGGCGCCAGCGCCAAAAGCTCCGCCGCGATCTGCCCGGCCGTCTCATGCGCCTCGCGCTCGTTGCCGGTCAGGCTCTGATGCCGCTCGTTCAACGACTGCGTTCGCGCCGCGGTCTGCGCGTGGCTCTTCTCCGCTTCGGCCAAAGCCGCACGCGCCGCGCCTGCCTCCGTTTCCGCCTGACGCCAGCCGTTGCGCACCGTGCGTTCGGCAACGTCCGCCGCCTCGCGCGCCTCGCGCGCATCCTCAAACACCGCGCGAAGCTCGCGCACATGCTCGACCGACGAGGCGATCGTGCCCTCAAGATCGGCCAATCGATTGCGCTGCCGCAAGCGCACCGCCGCAGGCGTAGGCGCTTCCGCCGTCGCCGTGAACCCATCCCAACGCCAAAGGTCGCCCTCGCGGCTGACCAGACACTGACCGGGGATCAACTGCGCCTGCAGCGCCGCCCCTTGATCGCGCTCGACGACGCCGATCTGCGACAGCCGCCGCGCCAAAGCTTCCGGTGCCTGCACGAGATGCGCCAACGCCTGCACGTCCGAAGGCAGAGCGGGCATCGTCCGCGGCGCACCAAGCGAACGCCAATGGATCGGCGCCTTCTGATCGAGCGGCACGTTCAGATCGTCACCAAGCGCCGCACCCAACGCCCCCTCGAACCCCGGCGTCACGTGCACGAGATCGACGACCGGCGTGAAGCCTTCCGTAACCAACGCCGAAAGCATCTCGGTCAACGCCCGCGCCTCGGCTTTCAAACGATCAAGATCGCGCTCCGCCGTTTCGACCGCTTGCTTCTTCGCAGTCTCCGCGTCGCGCGCCGCCCGCAGCGCGTCTTCCGAATGCGCATACGTCGACTTCGACGACTCCGCCGCCGTCACGGCAGCGGCCACGCGCAGCGCCGCCTCTTCGACAACTGGCGCCGTTGCAGCCTCGCGGCCCAGCCGCTCGATCTCGGCCGCAATGTTCTCAAGCTCGCCGCGCAACCGCGCCGCCGAGCGCTTACCGTCTTCCGACCGGCGCTCCAACGCGGCGCGCTTCGCCTTCGCCTCGGCAAGTTCAGCCGTCGCCTTGTCGCTCGCCTGTTCGGCTTCGCGCATCGCCGCTTCGGCAAGGCGCAAAGCCTCCGCCGCCTGCGCCGTTGCTTCGCCTTCGCCCGCGGCGGCCGCATCCAACGCGGTGCGTTCCTCGGCCAGCTTGCCGGTCATCGCCCGCGCGTCATCGACGCGCGCCGTCTCACGCCCTTGGTCCGCACCGATCTGCGCGATGCGCGCGGTCAGCCGCTCGGCTGCTTCCTTCGCGCGCGCTTCCTCGCCGTCCAGCGCCATACGCTCCGCCGTCAGCCGCTGCAGCGCCGCGCTGCGTTCGGCCGCGGCTGTGCGCAGCGGTGGCAGCTTCTCGTCCGCCTCAAGCACCGCGTTCGAAGCTTGCGCCGCCTTCAGCGTCATCTCTTCGACTTGAGCCCGCGTGCGGCCAAGCTCTTCTTCCGCTGCAGCCGTCGCGGCCGATGCCATTTGCCAGCGCACGTAAAGCGCCAAAGCCTCCGCGCGCTGAATGTGCCCCGACAAATTGCGATAGCGCGAAGCCTGCCGCGCCTGACGCTTCAGGTTCGCAAGCTGCGTCTCGATCTCTTGAATAACGTCCGCGACCCGCGAAAGGTTCGTCGTCGCCGCATTCAGCTTCAACTCCGCCTCGTGCCGCCGCGCGTGCAAACCGGAAATACCGGCCGCTTCTTCCAATATGGCCCGCCGTGCGATCGGCTTCGCGTTGATCAGCTGCCCGATCTGGCCCTGCTTCACCAGCGCCGGCGAATGCGCCCCCGACGACACGTCGGCAAAGAACAGCTGCACGTCGCGCGCACGCACGTCGCGCCCGTTTATCTTGTAGATCGAGCCCATCTCGCGCTCGATCCGGCGGCTGATTTCGATCGCCTCGCCGTCGTTGTACGAAGCGGGCGCCGAACGCGTCATATTGTCGATGACAAGCGACACTTCCGCCGTGTTGCGCGACGGCCGGTTGTTCGTGCCCGCAAAGATGACGTCGTCCATGCCCGAGCCGCGCATCGACTTGGCGGAGTTTTCGCCCATCACCCAGCGCAGTGCTTCGAGCAAGTTCGACTTACCGCAACCATTGGGCCCGACAACGCCGGTCAAGCCTTGCTCGATCGGCAGTTCGGTGGTTTCGACGAACGATTTGAATCCGGACAGACGAAGTCTTGAGAACTTCACGGGGGTATTCCTAGCAATGAATGGGCCGGGGGAAGCCGTGGACGAACGTCGCTATGGCGCTGGGGGCGCTGTCGCGGGTTCGGCCGGCGTCGCCGCGCCGTCAGTAGGCGTTGAAGCCGCACCATCGGCAGCAGGAGCCGCCGCACCCTCGGCCGGTGCTGTAACCGCACCTTCGGCCGGTGCCGCAGCGTCTGTCGCCGCAGCCGGAATCGTAACACCTTTTTCTTTCGCTGCTTCACGCAGCTTTGCGTCGAGGTCGGTCCACAAAATCTCGCCGCTACCGATGACTTTGCCGTTCACGAGGAACGTTGGCGTCGAACCGACGCAGTAGTCTTTGATCGCCTTAGCGCGGACTGCGATGACCCGTTTAGCGTCGTCCTCAGACTTCAAACACTTCTCGAACTCATCGCCGGACATGCCAGCGCGACGGGCCATCTCTTTGATATTGCCGCGAAGGTCTTCGCCGCGTGCCCAGGTCTGCAACTCGGTGTACATCATCTCGACGTACGGGATGTAGGCGTCCTTCTGCAGACACCGGCCGACGACGGAAACCGTCAAGGCGACCGTATCGAGCGGATACTCGCGGAACACGTAACGGACATATCCCTTATCGACATAGTTTGCTTTGAGCAGCGGCAGCACTTCGCTGCTGAACTGCGCACAGTGCGGACACGTCATCGATGCATATTCGACGAATGTGATCGGTGCGTCGGCTTTGCCCAGCGTGAAGTCCGCGTCGGTGACTTCGACGGTCTCGATCGGCTTGCAGTCGCCCGTGACCACCTCGGAATCGGGAGAGCTTCCGCCCTTGCCGAGGAACCAATAGCCAAGCCCGCCCAAAAGAATGAGCGCGGCCACCCCGCCAGCAATCAATGTGTTCCGGTCGAAATTCACGCGAACCCCCGCGAAGCACCAAGCATCGAACCGGACTATAGGGCGGAGCCGTCCGCCACCTCAACGCTTGTAAACAACCGGTTTACGGCTTTCGGAAAGGGCGTGGCGCCCGAGACGCGCCAGTGCGGCCCGTAAATCCGGCCCTTCCACGGCCTGAAGGCGCTGGGCGAGCGCCGATTCCTCCTCCGCCGAGAGCGGACGTTTTGCCGCGCGCTTGGTGAGGGGCCTCGGAATATCCCCCGCTACGACCTTGATTTTGCTGACGACCGCCTTGCCGAAATAGCTATTGATCTTGTCGATCACCTTCGGCGTTTGGTGCTGTAGCTCCAGCGCCGCGCGGTCGTCGGCGACCAGCGTCAGCGTCGCGCCGCTAGCACCACCCTGTGACAGGCGGTAGGGAAAACAATGTTGCGAAAGTGTCTGTCCTGCAATTTCGGCCCACCGCGTCACAAGCTCGACCTGCGCGAAACCGCGCGCGCTCAAGTGATGTTTGAGCAGGCTCGCGGCGTCGTCAGCGAATCGCTTCGGGCCGCGCCGCCCGGAACGTTTGTTCGATTCGCCGCTATCGCCGCTTGCTGACATGCCCGTCTCGAAATCCTCAAAACACTATAGCGCGCAAGAGCTAAGCCCGCAAAAGAGAACCGCGCTCGTGGCGCGCCTGCTCGATTGGTACGACCGGAACCGCCGCCGTCTGCCGTGGCGTACATTGCCGGGCGAAACCGCCGATCCATACCGCGTGTGGCTGTCGGAGATCATGCTTCAGCAAACGACGGTTGCCACCGTCGGCCCCTATTTCCACAAGTTCCTGAAGAAGTGGCCGACGATGAAGGCGCTCGCCGCAGCGCCGGTGGAAGAGGTGATGTCCGCCTGGGCAGGCCTCGGCTATTACAGCCGCGCGCGCAATCTGCACGCCTGCGCGTGCGAAGTCGCCAAGCACCACGGCGGCAAACTCCCCGATACGGAAAAAGCTCTGCGCAAGCTCCCCGGTATCGGCCCTTACACGGCCGGCGCCATCGCCGCGATCGCGTTCGACCGCAAAGCGGCTCCCGTCGACGGCAACATCGAACGCGTACTCGCCCGCATTTTCGCCGTCAAAACACCGCTCCCCGCATCGAAGCCAGAACTCCGCGCCATCGCCGAAACCCTCGCACCGGCCAAGCGCTCCGGCGACTTCGCGCAAGCGATGATGGACCTCGGCGCCACGATCTGCACACCGAAATCCCCCGCCTGCAAAAACTGTCCGTGGTCGGACGATTGCTTGGGCTACGCGATGGATATCGCGGCTATGCTCCCCGCGCGCGAAGCCAAACCGGACCGTCCCTTGAGGCGTGGTGCGGCTTTCGTCCTGATTTCGAAGCACGACGAAATCCTGCTCCGCCGCCGCCCGCCCAAAGGCTTACTCGGTGGCATGCACGAACCGCCGATGAGCCCGTGGGAAAAGAACTTCCCCGCGGCACCGCTCGACCACGCGCCGCTAAAAGCGAAATACCGCAAACTCCCCGGCCTCGTGCGCCACGGCTTCACCCATTTCGAACTGGAACTCGAGGTCTACCGCGCCGAAGCCATCGACCGCGCAAAGACAAACGGGGCAGGGGAGTGGGCTCCGATCAACGACCTAACCCGCTTCGCCCTGCCCAGCGTCATGCGCAAAGTCATCGACCACGCACTCGCCGATCGCAACGCCGGTCCTTTGTTCAACGCGCGGTCAGAAACGCCGCAAGCTCGCGCTCGAACGCCTCGGGCTGGTCGATCTGGATGAAGTGATAGGACCCGTCGATGCGCACGAGCTTCTTCGACGGCATCGCCGCATAGGCCGATTGATAGAGCCCGTCCATGGCTGGCTGTGGTATCCCCATCGAAGGATCGTACGCATACAGTACCAAGGTCGGCGCCTTGATCGAGCCGAGCCGCGGCCGCATGTCGGTGATGAAGTCCTCGTACATTGCTTGTGCAACGACCGCGGGGTCCGACGTCTGCGACGCCTTCGTTGCCGCGTCCGATGTGGGACCTTTCGATTTGACGAGTATCGCCATCGTCTTCGTTTGGCCAGCCGCGTAATCGGCGGGACTTTGCGCCTTCACCTTGTCGCGCATCTGCGCCGCGGCCGGTGTAACGCTCTCGACGGTCGCCGTTGGCCCCATCAGCATGCCGTAGAACGGCAACGCATCGACGATGACGAGCCTGCCCGCGGCGTCGTTGGCCGCATCGGCGATCATCAACGCCATCAACCCGCCCAGCGAGTGCCCAACAATCGTCGGCCGATCGAGCTTGTTGGCGCGGATGTAGGCAATGATCTCGTCGCGCAGGGGCACCAACATGGGGCCGGACGCATTCGCGCGTGCGGGCGTCCCTGCAAAGCCCGATACCTGAATGAGGTGCACGCGGTAGCGCGCCTTCAGCTTCTCCGCCGCCGGCCGCCAAACATCGGCAGAAGAAGCAAGGCCCGGAATCATGATCACGTCGGGCCCTTGCCCCTCGACCGTGACCGTGAAGCGCATCGGCGCAAGTCCGCTCGCCTGCGCTACGGGCACCGATACAAGCAGGGTCAGCACGAGCACAAGCGTGCCCAGCCAGACATTCGTCTGGTTCGTCATTTCAACACTCCTTTTGGTTTCAGCTCTCGGAAAAAACTTGTTCGATTGGCAGCCCGAACATGCGGGCAATCTTGAATGCGAGCGGCAGCGACGGATCGTACTTGCCGGTCTCAATCGCGTTGATGCTTTGGCGGGAAACGTCCAGCCGCTGCGCCAGGTCCGCCTGGCTCCAGTCGCGTTCGGCGCGCAGCACTTTGAGACGGTTCTTCACCGGTACCACCACGACGTGATGCCGTTGCCGATCCCCATCGCGCCAAAGAAAATCCAAACGACGTTGAAGAGGCCGACCTTTGGCACGTCCGCATAAATTTCGAGAAAGCCCCACGCCGCGCAGAACGCGAGCGTCAGTCCGATTGCGACAAGCAAGCCGATCACCTGGCGCAGGCGCACGAACTCGTCGTTCTCTTCCGTCAGATAGCGGCCGATGATGGCAATGACACCGAGAACCGGAACGGCCGGTATGATCGCGACGAGATAAGAGAGAGGCGCCGCCGGCGGCTGGCTATTGAAGAGCCAAGTCACGCCGAAGACTGCAGCCACGTACGCCAACATCATCGGGACGAACCAGGCGATGTAGCGCTTCTTGGCGGCATTCATGACAAGCGTCCTTGCTGTTATGACAAGGAACATTGACATAAAAGCTTCCGAAGTCAAGCGTCCTTGACTAAATCACGATGATGAGATTTTGATGATTAGATGATTGAACTCCGTTGGGTCTGCGCTTACATCGGTCGCATCAACTGACGGAGGCTCGAAAAATGAGCAAACTGAATATCGGCGTGGGTGAAGACTTCCCGCTCGACGACACGCCGAAAAATGAAGCGAACGAACATCCCTGTGCAGCGCGTTGGCGCGCACGCCACATGCATCGCGGCAGGCACTTCCGCCGCCACGGCCCGGGTCCGGTCGCAGCACTCTTCGTGCTTCCAGCCGCAGCCGCATCGGTGACCGCAGCGATCCTCTACCCGCTGGCAACGCTGGGTGTGATCGGCAGCTTAGGCGCGGCGAGCGCGATCTACCGCCACAACCGCGGCCGCCAACACGACACCAAGCCGGACCCGAAACCGGAATCGGAGCAGAAGTAATGCGTCACCACCACGGCTATCATCACCGCAAAGGTGTCGCCGAAAACGGCGATCGCACGACAACGCGCGTGCAGCTCGAACTGCCGCCGCAAGCAATGGAACGCCTACAGCGCCTCAAAGAAAAAACCGAAGCCGCGTCCTACGCGGAGGTCATTCGCAATGCGCTACGCCTCCTCGAAGCCCTCGTCGAAGAACACGAGAAAGGCGCGGAGTTCACGTTGCGCCGGTCGGACGGGGAAACGATCGCGTATAAGATTTTTGTCTGAGCGATCGATAACCAGGGATCAGGTATCAGAAGTTTCGATTTCTGATCCCTGTCTTCTGATCCCTGCTCAGTGCATCTCCGCTCGCACCTGTTGGCGCAATACGTCGATCGGCTTCAGCACGCCCTGCGCGTCGAAGTGCCAATAGGTCCAACCGTTGCAAGCGGGCAGGTTCTGCACCCGCGCCGCGATCTGGTGGATCGAGCCCGTGGCGTCGCGGCAGGAAAGCGAACCGTCCGCCCGCACCTTCGCCGAATACTTCCGCGCTGGGTCGTAGAGCTTCGTGCCCGGTTCCAACAATCCACGTTCCACGATCGCTCCAAACGGCACGCGAGGCTCCTCTTTCTTTGATTTGGTGATTTCAAGGTCTTCCGGCGAACTCGCCGAGACCAGCGTCAGCCGTTTCTTTGCGGCAGCGATGTAAGACGGATCGCGCTCGATACCGATAAAGCGCCTGCCCAGCTTCTTGGCCACCGCACCGGTCGTGCCGGTCCCGAAGAACGGGTCGAGCACCACGTCGCCGGGCTTCGACGACGCAAGCAGCACGCGGTGCAGCAGCGCCTCCGGCTTTTGCGTCGGGTGCACTTTCACGCCCTTGTCGTCCTTCAACCGCTCGCCGCCAGTGCACAAGGGAATGAACCAATCGGAGCGCATCTGCAGGTCGTCGTTCAGCGCCTTCATGGCTTCGTAGTTGAACGTGTAGGTCTTCTGCCCGCGCGATTTCGCGCACCACAGCATCGTTTCATGCGCGTTCGTAAAGCGCCGCCCGCGGAAGTTCGGCATCGGGTTCGCCTTGCGCCACACGATGTCGTTCAAGAACCAATAGCCCAGATCCTGCATCACCGTGCCGACCCGGAAAATGTTGTGATATGAGCCGATGACCCAGATCGAACCGTTGTCTTTCAGTACCCGCCGCGCTGCCGTAAGCCACTCGCGCGAAAACTTGTCGTAGGCCGCGAAGCTGTCGAATTGATCCCATTGATCGTCGCACGCATCGACCTTGCTTTGGTCGGGGCGGTGCAGCGTGCCTTCGAGCTGAAGATTGTACGGCGGGTCCGCGAAGATGACGTCCACACTCTTCGCCGGTAGTTCGTTCATGCGGGCGATCGTGTCGCCCTGCAGAATTTGGTCGTGATAGTGCGTGATGGTACGCGTGACGACGCCCATGAAGACCCCCAACATTTGCCGTCCCGTTGCGCCATGCAGGCGCGCGCGATGGCGTGCCGGCGATGCCGTCAGAACGTGGTTTGACTCTTGGAATCCGCGGCGGCCCCGAAATGTGCCCTAACAAAACCACCGCAAGACTTCGTGACGTTGAATCACGTCTGAGTCCGCGTCAATAAGTGTTTTGAATCAGATCGTTAATGCGGGAATCGATCTTGAATCCTCAAAGAGCGAACGCACTACATGTAGTTCGCGCTTAACGATGATGTTGTGAATAACTTCCGCTCAGCTCGCGAACCGCAGTTTGAGTTGTGCGACCGGCGCAAAACTTCTGCGGTGCTGCACGCTAGGTCCAAGCCGCTCGAGAGCCTCAAGGTGATCGCGCGTGCCGTAACCTTTATTGCTCGCCCAATTGTAGCCAGGGTGTTGTTGATCGAGCGCGCACATCACGCGGTCCCGCGTCACCTTCGCGATGATCGAGGCCGCCGCTATCGACATCGACTTCGCGTCGCCGTCGACGATCGTCTCGACCGGACACGCAAGGGCAGGGGCCCGGTTCCCGTCCACCAGCGCCGCGACCGGCGCGAGCGCCAACTGCTCAGCCGCACGCCGCATTGCCAGCATCGTCGCCTGCAGAATGTTGATCGCATCGATCTCATCGACATCGGCAACGCCCACGCCGACGGCTAACGCCAGTTCCATGATCTTGTCGAACGCCTTCTCGCGCGCGTCCGCCGTCATCGCTTTGGAATCATCGAGCCCCCGCGGCAGCCGCGCCGGGTCCAAGATCACCGCCGCGGCATACACAGGCCCCGCCAGCGGCCCACGCCCCGCCTCGTCGATCCCAGCGACCGGCCCTTCGATTTTCCGTTCGCGGGTGAAACTGGGCAAGGACGGCGCTCCATATCAGAGGAGCCGCAACTGATCCCCGCTCGCCGGTGGCGGCTTGAACAAATCGGTCGCGAGCGGCGTCCACCATTGATTGAGTCCAAGCCGATCGCAAGCAAGCTTGAAGCGTTTGGCGATGAGGTCCGCGTAAACGCCTGACCCTTTCATGCGTTTTCCCCATTCCGCGTCATAGTCCTTGCCGCCGCGCATGGACCGGATCAACGACATCACGTGGCCCGCACGCCCGGGCTGGTTCGCCTCCAGCCACTCGCGGAACAGATCTTTGATCTCAAGCGGCAGCCGCAACACCACATACCCGGCATGCCGTGCACCCGCCTCACGCCCGCGCTCCAAGATCGCTTCCAGCTCGTGATCGTTCAGCGCCGGGATCATCGGCGCCGTCATAACCGTCGCGGGCACGCCCGCCGCCGTGAGTTCGCGGATCGCCTCGATCCGCCGCTCCGGCGTCGGCGCACGCGGCTCCATCGTGCGCGCAAGCTCGCGGTCCAGCGTCGTCACCGAAATCGCCACCCGCGCCAGGTTGTCCTTCGCCATCTCCGAGAGAATATCGATGTCGCGCAACACGCGGTTCGACTTCGTGACGATCCCGACCGGATGCCGGAAGTCGCGCAGCACCTTCAGAATGTCGCGTGTGATCTCATATTTGTCGTCGATCGGCTGATAGGGATCGGTGTTCGTGCCCAGCGCCATCGTGCGCACCTGATAGCCGGGTTTGCGCAACTCCTGTGCCAACAGCTGTGCGGCTTTCGGCTTCACAAACAACCGGCTCTCGA
>JBJXEH010000278.1:0-2877 GCA_046153995.1 Micropepsaceae bacterium | reverse complement strand
TGGATGAAGTCGATGACGATCAGCCCGCCGATGCCGCGCAGGCGAAGCTGGCGGCCGATTTCGGCGGCAGCTTCGAGGTTCGTTTTCAACGACGTCTGTTCGAGGCCGGTCGCCTCCGTGTAGCTGCCGGAGTTCACGTCGATCGAGGTCAGCGCTTCCGTCGTCTCCAGCGTGATCCAGCCGCCGGCGGGAAGCCTCACGCGAGGCTGCAACAGTAGCTCGATTTCGCCTTCGATGTTGTGCTGATCGAAGAGTTCGCCGGGGCCGTTGTAATGTTGAATCTTATCGACCGCGTCCGGCATGGCGCGCATCGCGTAGGCGCGGGCTTGGGCCGCGGCCTCCGCGTCGTCGATCAGGATGCGCGTCGTGTCGTCGTCGACGCCATCGCGCATCGTGCGCTCGACCGGGTCGAGGTCGTGATAGACGGTCGTCGGCACCTTCGCCATGGTGCGGCGGGCTTGGATCGTGCGCCACTCGTCGCCGAGGCGCGCGATGTCGGATGCGATGTCGTCGCGGCTGGCGGATAGCGCCGCGGTGCGCACGATGTAGCCCGCACCGGCGGCGGCACGCGGATCGTTCGCGCCGATGTCGGTCAAAAGATCCGTCAAGCGCTTGCGTTCGTCTTCGTCTTCGATGCGACGCGAGAGCGCGACGCCCGATTGGTTAGGCACCAGTACGACCAGCCGGCCCGGCAGCGTGACGTTGGCCGAAAGGCGCGCACCTTTGTCGCTGATCGGGTCTTTGATGATTTGCACGAGGACCGCTTCGCCTTCGTGCACGCATTTCGTGATGCAGGGTTGGTCCATGAAGCTCGGCAGGTCGGCGAGACAGCGTGCTTCGCGCGCAGCGAGGAAGCCTGCTTTCTCCAAACCCAAATCGACGAACGCCGCCTGCATGCCGGGTAGCACGCGTTGCACGCGGCCGAGCATGATGTTGCCGAGCAGGCGATGGCCGTGGCGGCCTTCGCGGCCGCTCTCGGCCGTGCGTTCGATGAAGAGCTCGCTGAGGCGCGCTTCATCGACGAATGCGACCCGCGTTTCGGCGGGGCCGATGTTGATCAGAACTTCGGAAGCCAAGTGAGTACCAAAAGCGTCAGTTGCGATTGGCGTCAGCTTAGCAGGTTCAAGCGGCGCCGTGCGCTTTAAGCATGTGCAATGTTTCGGTCAGCGGAAGGCCGACGACGTTGGTGTACGAGCCGTTGATCGCGCGCACGAACGCGGCCGCGCGGCCCTGAATCGCGTAGCCGCCCGCTTTGCCCAATCCCTCGGCAGACTGCACATACGCGGTCATTTCTTGCTCATCGAGGCGGCGGAACGCGACCTTTGTTTCAACGATGCGGGTCTTGAGTTTGCCGCTCACGTCGATCATCGCGACGGCGGTGATGACGGTGTGGCGGCGGCCCGAGAGAATCGCCAGGCATTTCGTGACGGTCGCGTCATCTTCTGCTTTGGGGAGAATTCTGCGTCCACAAGCGACGACGGTGTCGGCGGCAAGGATCACTGCGCCAGGTGCGCGCGCGTGAACGGCGCGCGCCTTTGCGGTCGCGATGCGCAGTGCATGCGGCCGCGGGAGTTCTTGCGCTGTGGCACTTTCGTCGATGTCCGCTGGTTCGACACGCGCGGGCGTTATGCCGATCTGTGCGAGCAGAGCGAGGCGGCGCGGACTGGCGCTCGCCAGAATCAAAGATGCCATCACTTGCTGCGATAAACGATCCGGCCCTTTGTCAGATCGTAGGGGGTCATTTCGACGGTGACTTTGTCGCCGGCCAGCACGCGGATGCGGTTCTTGCGCATCTTGCCCGCGGTGTGCGCAATCACAATGTGTTCGTTGTCGAGTTTCACGCGGAAGGTTGCGTTCGGGAGAAGCTCCACGACCGTGCCTTCGAAACTGAGCAGTTCTTCTTTCGCCATTCTTATCTTTCTCAAATCGAAATCGCGGCGGAGAATGGTGACGGCACCACCCAAAAGCAAGCAAATTAGGGCTCCGGCGCAGGGCGCGCGGCAAAGCGCTCCTTCAAAAACCTCAGAATCGTGTCGCGGGCTTGCCGATAGGCGGCCAGGCGTTGTTCGCGCGTGCCTTCGTAGGCGCTGGGATCGGGCACTTTCCAGTACTCGACTTCGACGGCTTGGGCTTGCGTGAGTTCGAGTGCTTTGTGGCGCGCTTGCGGGCTCAAGGTGATGATGAGGTCGAACGACGTATCGTTGAGTGTTTCAAACGTCTTGGGATGCAAGTGCGCGAGGTCGATGCCGATTTCGTCCATCACCTCAACGGCGAGCGGATCGAGTACGCCTGCACGCACGCCACAACTCTCGACGTAGATGTGTCTGCCGAACAAATGCTTCATTAGCGCGGCGGCCATCGGCGAGCGGATCGCGTTCATCGAGCACGAAAACAGCACGGCATCGGGCAGGTCTTCGCCGTTCGGTCCTTTCGCCATGCTCAGACCTTGACGTGCAGCGCGCAGATGAGCGTGAAGAGTCGTCGCGCGGTGTCGTGATCGACCGCGATCTTGCCGGTCAGGCGGTCGCGCAACACCTGCGAACCTTCGTCGTGCAGACCGCGGCGGCCCATGTCGATCGCTTCGATCTGTGAGGGGGAGGCCGAGCGGATTGCCTGATAGTAGGTGTCGCAAACCACGAAGTAGTCGCGGATTACGCGCTTCAAGGGCGTGAGCGAGAGGACGTGCGTGGCGTGCGTTTCACCGGTCTCGTGCGCGATGTGGAAGACGAGGCGGTTCTCCTGTACGCCGAGCTTCAGCACGAACGGACCGCCCGCAGCGCCTTCGGGCGCGAAGTGGTTCTGCTCGAGAAGATCGAAGATCGCGATGCGGCGTTCGTGTTCGACGTCGGGCCCGCGCGGGGCGATCGAAGCCTCGTC
>JBJXEH010000277.1:0-8235 GCA_046153995.1 Micropepsaceae bacterium | reverse complement strand
CTGGCTGACGCAACAGATAGGCTGGGTGGAACGTCGGAAGGGCAGGGATTTCAACGCCGTTCACGACAATGCGGCCCCACCGTCCCCGAATTTTCGTAATACCTTCCTCGACGTTCAGCACATGTTTGACCGGCGTGCCGCCGAGCAACAACAAAACCTTGGGTTGTTGGAGTTCGATGTGACGTAACAAAAAGGGTGCGCAGATCGCAGCCTCTTCCGGCGTCGGCGGACGGTTCCCCGGCGGCCGCCAAAAGATGACGTTCGTGATGTAAGCGCTCGATGCTCGATCGAGCCCGATCGAGTTCAACATGCGATCCAGCAACTGCCCGCTGCGCCCGACAAACGGCAAGCCTTGCAAGTCTTCATCGCGTCCCGGCGCCTCGCCGATCAGCATCACCGATGCATCGGGATGACCGTCGGCGAACACCGTGGTCTTCGCGGTGACTTTGAGTGCACACCCGTCGAACGCTTCGACGGCGGCTTTGAGTTCGCCGAGCGTCTGGCACCGCGCGGCGATTTCGTTTGCGCCACCGGCGCGAACAGGAACCGAAAACGACACCGGCGCCCGCTGCGGCAAGGGTTCTGGCATACGCTGCGGAAGCGGCTCCGGCGCACGCGAGCGACCGACCGGTGCCGCAACGGTAGTTTCCACGCGCACCGGTTCCGCCGCTACGGCAAAGCGGTCGATGGGCGCGTCGGCCAAAGCCTCATCCGCCCCGGCATCGGCCAGCCACTTAAGGAGCGCTCGCGCTTCCGCCGGATCAGTGGCCTGATTCAAAGAGCGTTACCTGCGTTGACCGTGGCCTATCCCGGCCCCTAATTTACACCCTGATACCGCATTTCACCGGGATACGAACCACCAAATGACTGACGCGCCGCGCGAAGCCATGGAATACGACGTCGTGATCGTGGGCGCTGGACCCGCGGGCCTGAGCGCCGCGATCCGCCTGAAGCAACGCGCCGCCGAAACGGGCAAAGAGATCACCGTCTGCGTCCTCGAAAAAGGCTCGGAGGTCGGCGCACACATCCTCTCCGGCGCCGTGATCGATCCGATCTCGATGAACGAACTGATCCCAAACTGGAAAGAAAAGGGCGCGCCGCTCGACACGCCCGTCACCGACGATCGTTTCCTCTATCTGGGCCCATCAGGTTCGATCCGCGTGCCGAACTTCCTGATGCCGCCGTTGATGTGGAACCACGGCAACTACATCGCAAGCCTCGGCAACATCTGCCGCTGGCTCGCCAAACAAGCCGAAGAACTCGGCGTCGAAATCTACCCGGGCTTCGCCGCCGCCGAAGTGCTCTACGACGACAAAGGCGCGGTGAAAGGCGTCGCGACGGGTGATATGGGCATCGGCCGCGACGGCAAGCACAAATCCGGCTTCACCCGCGGCATGGAACTGCACGGCAAGTACACGTTGATCGGCGAAGGCGTTCGCGGCTCGCTCGCCAAGCAACTCATCGCGCGCTTCAAGTTAGAGGAGGGCAGGGAGCCGCAAAAATTCGGCATCGGCCTGAAAGAACTGTGGCAACTGCCGAAGGACAAGCACCAGCGCGGCCTCGTCGTGCACACGATGGGTTGGCCGCTGTCGAACAGCACCGGCGGCGGTTCGTTCATGTACCACTGGGGCGAAGACCTGGTGTCTGTCGGCTTCGTCGTCCACCTGAACTACAAGAACCCCTACATCTCGCCGTTCGACGAGTTCCAGCGCTTCAAGACGCATCCCGCGATTAGACCCTACTTCGAAGGCGGCAAGCGCATCGGCTACGGCGCACGCGCGATCACCGAAGGCGGCTTCCAATCGGTGCCGAAGCTAACGTTCCCGGGCGGCGCACTCATCGGCTGCTCGGCCGGCTTCGTGAACGTGCCGCGCATCAAGGGCAGCCACAACGCGATGAAGACCGGCATGATGGCTGCCGAAGCCGCCTTCGATGCGGTCACCGCGGGCCGCGGCCACGACGAGCTTACCGCCTACACGAACGCCTACGAAGAGAGCCACGTCTACAAAGACCTGAAACGCGTCCGCAACGTGAAGCCGTTCTGGAGCCGCTTCGGCACCATTCTGGGTGTCGGTTTCGGCGCCGCGGATATGTGGCTGAACCAGATCTTCGGCACCAGCCCCTTCACGCTGAAACACGGCAAGAGCGACGCCGCCTCGCTCGAGCCCGCCGCCAACTACAAACCGATCGCCTATCCGAAACCGGACGGCGTTGTGAGTTTCGACAAGCTCTCCTCTGTATTCCTGTCGAACACGAACCATGAAGAAGACCAGCCGATTCACCTGACGCTGAAAGACCCGTCGATTCCCATCGCAAAGAATCTCCCCGAATACGACGAGCCGGCTCAGCGCTACTGTCCAGCGGGCGTTTATGAGGTGGTTAGAGACACATCTGGCGGAAATCCGCGCTTTGTTATCAACGCTCAGAACTGCGTGCATTGCAAAACTTGCGATATCAAAGACCCGGCGCAGAACATAAACTGGGTGACGCCGGAAGGCGGGGGCGGCCCGAACTATCCGAATATGTGAGTGGAACTGGTGCGAATGACATCGCTCATCAAAGGCGGTCTGGTGACGGCGGCATTAGCCGCAGCGCTGACGGTTGGCCTGACGCAATGCTCGGCGATCGATCAACAGCGCGAAGCCGCGCAATCGTCGTCATCCAACAAGTACGGCAGCTACCTAGCGGGCCGTTACGCTGCGAGTGAGCGCGACTCGTCGGCCGCCGCGCACTATTTCGACAAGGCGCTGACGTTCGACCCGGGCAATCCCGAACTGCTCGAACGCGCAGTCATGAGCGAGGTGGCGGAGGGCGACCTCGACGCCGCCGCCAACCACGCCGAAGACTTGATCAAGGGCACGCCCACGGCGCGCATCGCCCACCTCATCATCGGCGTACGCGCCATGCGTGACGGCGGCTACGCGAAAGCACGCACGGCGTTCGAGCAAGTCTCGGGCAATCCCGCCGCCGAAATCGCCGCGCGCCTCGGTCTCGCCTATTCCCATTTCTCCGAGGGCAAAAGCAGCGAAGCAATCGCTGTGATCGGCAAGCTGGTCGACCTCGGCAGCGTCCGAGCCTTCGCGCTCTATCATCAAGCCGTGATCGAGGACCTGTCCGGCAAGCCGCAAGAAGCGCTGCCGCATTTCGAAGAAGCAAACCGACTCTCCGAAGGCGACTCGCTGCGCATCTTACAGGCCTACGCCGTGCACCTCGCGCGCAACGGCCAGATGGACAAGGCAAAGGGCGTTTATCGCGACTTCTTGAAGAAGGCGCCATCGAACCCGGTCGTGAGCCGCGCGCTCGCACGCCTTGAGGCAGGCCAAGTCCCCGATCGCGTGATCTCAGGCAGCAAGCAGGGCCTCGCCGAAACGATGTACGGCCTTGCCGCAAGCTTGAGCGACGAACGTTCGGTCGAAATCCCTGTCTTCTATCTGCAGCTCGGCCTCGCGCTCAAGCCGCAGCACGATCTGTCGCTGACCTTGCTCGGCGATCGCATGGAGACCGCGGAACGCTACGAAGACGCAATCGAGATTTACGGCCGCGTTCAGCCGGCCTCACCGCTCTACGCCAACGCGCGCCAGCAGATCGCGCAAAACCTGCAGCGTCAGAAGAAATGGGACGAAGCGCTGAAAGTGCTAACCGGCGCGTTGAGCGGCGGCCCCGAAGACGTCGACACGCAAGCCTCGATCGGCGACGTGCTGCGCGGCCAAGAGAAATACGCCGAAGCGGCGGAAGCGTACTCCAAAGCAATCGCTCTGATCGGCACGCCGCAGGAACGCAATTGGGTCCTCTATTACACGCGCGGCATCTCCTACGAACGCTCGAAGCGTTGGGTCGAAGCCGAGCGCGACCTGAAGCAAGCGCTAAAACTGAAACCCGAACAGCCGCTGGTGATGAACTACCTGGCCTACAGCTGGGTCGAGCAGGGCGTGAACACGGCTGATGCGCTCACCATGCTGAAGCGCGCGGTCGAGCTGCGCCCTGAAGACGGGTTCATCATCGACAGTCTTGGTTGGGCCTACTACCAACTCGGCGACTACAAGAACGCGATCAAGTATCTCGAGCAGGCGATCCTGTTGGAGCCCGGCGAACCGACGGTCAATGACCACCTCGGCGATGCCTATTGGCGCGTCGGCCGCAAACTCGAAGCGCGCTTCCAGTGGCAGCACGCGCTCAACTTGAAGCCGGACGCAAAGGAAGAGCCGAAGATCCGCCGCAAGATCGAAGCTGGTCTGGAAAACCTGCCCAAGGCCCCGGCCCAGGCCGGCACGCCGCAAACGTCGGGCCAGTGAAGAGCGCCTTAGCACCCGCAAAGGTCAATCTGTTCCTGCACGTCGGCGACAAGCGCGCCGACGGCTACCACAACCTCTTGAGCCTCGTTGTGTTCGCAGGCGTTGGCGACCGCGTAAGCCTCGCGCCGTCCGATCGCTTGTCGCTGAAGGTGACGGGCGCATTTCCGGACACCGGCCCGGTCGACGACAACCTCATTATAAAAGCCGCCCGGGCGCTGCAATCGTGGTCAGACAAGCACGGTCACAAGACGAAGCCGGTTGAGCTGGCGCTTGAAAAGAACTTGCCCATAGCCTCGGGCATCGGCGGCGGCTCCAGCGACGCGGCAGCGACGTTGTTGATGCTCTCAGCCCATTGGGGCTTGCCGATTGCGATGGACGAACTCGAAGCCTTGGGTATGCAACTCGGCGCCGATGTCCCCGTCTGCCTTCGCGCGAGCCCAACGCTCGTTTCCGGTATCGGTGAAATCTTGGAACCCGTCCAGGGTCTTCCGCCATTCGCGCTCGTGCTCGTGAACCCACGCATCGAAGTCCCGACCGCGCAGGTGTTCAAAGCTCTCACAGTGCGTTCCGGCAACAACGCGCCCGCGCTGCCGCGGATCAGCAACGCCCGCGACCTTGCGATGTATCTCGACCGCACAATGAACGACCTTGCAGCCCCCGCGAAAGCAATCGCCCCCACAATCATGCACGTCGAAAACGCCCTCGCCGCGACCGACGGCTGCCTCACCGCCCGCATGTCCGGCAGCGGCGCCACCTGCTTCGGCCTCTATGAGACCATCGCGTCTGCGCAAGCCGCCGCACAAGCCATCGCGAAAGGTCATCCAGATTGGTGGATTAAGGCAGCCGAAAGACATGTTAACGCCTAACAACACCGAGCGGACACGGCCTTCAAATGTGTGCTATAGTTCAGTCGAACTTCAGGAAGCTCAGATGGCAACGCACGAGCGCATCGAAATCAACCCCGAAGTCATGGGCGGAAAGCCCGTGATCCGCGGCACGCGTTTGCCGGTGGAGATCATCCTTCGCAAATTGGGGGCAGGCAAAGCGGCCGAGGAAATTGTGCGCGATCATCCGCGGCTCACGCAGGACGACATTCGCGCGGCGCAAGCTTTCGCCGCCGATTATTTGGCCGATGAGGCGTTGGTTTACGGTTAGACCAGGTGCGCTGGCTGGTGGATGAATGCGCCGACGCCGATCTCGCAGAGACGCTTCGGCAAGCAGGGCATGATGTCGTATACATGTCCGATGTTGCGCCGCGCTCAACCGACAAAGAAGTCATCGATCGCGCGCACCAAGAGCAGCGCCTTCTGCTGACCGAAGATAAAGACTTCGGCGACCTCGTGTTCAGACAAGCGCGGCCCGCGCCCGGTGTTGTTCTCATTCGAATCGACGCGAAGCGCAGTCAACTGAAGAAACCGCGCCTGGTCGCAACGCTTGACCGGTTCGGCGATAAGCTCTTGGGCAACTACACCGTTGTTGAAGAGGCGCGCTTCCGGTCGCGCGCCATGAGAACCAAGTAAATCAATACGCCCGGCTGATGCAGAACTCGGCAAGATCGGTGAGTGCGCGCCGCATCGGGCTGTCCGCAAACACATTGAGCGCGCGGCAGGCTTCGTCCGTAAACGAACGCGCCTTAGTAACCGTCGCCGTGATCGCGTGATGCTTCTCGATCAGATGGATAGCGTGCGTCAAGTCCGTATCCGTCTGCTGACGCTGCGCCATCGTGCGCCGCCAGAAGTCCGCTTCCTCCGCGTTCGCGTGGCTAAGCGCGAAAATCACCGGCAGCGTCAGCTTGCCGTCGCGAAAATCATCACCGACGGCTTTGCCCATCATCGCCTCGCGCCCTGAATAGTCGAGCGCGTCATCGACGAGCTGGAACGCGATGCCAAGATTATGCCCGTAAGACTTCAGCGCCGCCTCGCGCAACCCATCCGTCTGCGCGATCACGGCGCCGGACTCGGCGGCGGCAGCAAACAACGCCGCCGTCTTCGCCGCGATGATCTTCAGATACGTCTCTTCCGCGACGCCGATATTGCCTTGCGTGTTCAGTTGCATCACCTCGCCCTCGGCGATGACCGCCGACGCGTTCGAGAGAATGCCGAGCACGCGAAGCGAGCCCGTCTCGACCATCAACTGGAACGACCGCGAAAACAGGAAGTCGCCGACCAACACGCTGGGCGCATTGCCCCAGATCACATGCGCCGCAGCCTTGCCGCGCCTAAGCTCGCTCTCGTCCACCACGTCGTCGTGCAACAGCGTCGCCGTATGAATGAACTCGACCGCGGTCGCCAAACGAATGTGCGCCAGCCCCTGATAGCCGCACAACTGCGCGGCAGCGAGCGTCAGCATCGGCCGGATCCGCTTGCCGCCGGAGTTCACAAGGTGTCCCGCAAGTTCCGGGATCAGCGGCACGTCGGAGCGCATCCGCTCCAGGATAAGAGCGTTAACATGGGCGAGATCGGCCTCGACCAGTCGATAAAGCCGGTCCACCGCACCGGCCTGTTCGCCAGCGCCCTTGGCCAATCGTTGAAAAGCTCTCACGTCGATGCCCCGGAAGTGATTGCGTACGGCCGTGTCTAAGGATGAAAATAGGAACCACCCCAAAGCCAGGTCAAGGGTGCAGGGTGCCGCTCTAACGATGGTGTGTTCGAATGGTTGAACTTTTGCGGACGAACGACGCGGTGCTGATGAGCTTTGTTCGCGGTTTGTTAGAGGCCGAAAACATCGTTGTCGTCGAGCTCGACCAGCACGCCAGCATCATGGACGGCAGCATGGCGATGGTGCAGCGCCGCCTGATGGTTGACGACGAAGATGAACGCGCCGCACGGCAGTTGTTGAAGGACGCGGACCTTGCCCACGTCCTTAAGACCTGATCAGCGTCCAAAGGCCGCACAAGGTATGGAACTCACCGACGACGCGTTCTTGGGCCGCCGCGTTCAAGCCTGGCAACCGGCGCAAGGCTTCAGGGCCGGCCTCGATTCGGTGACACTGGCTGCCGCCGTCCCGGCCCGTGCGAAAGAGCACGTCTGCGACCTCGGCACCGGCGCCGGTGTCGCAGCACTCTGCCTCGCCGCCCGCGTGCACGATCTGCACATCACCGCTGTCGAAATCGACGACGATCTGGCGGCACTCGCTCAAGCAAACGCGAAGCGCAATGACGCCTCGATCAATGTTGTCGTCGCCGACGTGCTGAAGCGCCCGCGCACGCTCGCGCGCCAAAGCTTCCACCACGTGCTGACGAACCCGCCGTTCCACGACATCGCGAAGGGTACGCGCGCGCCGGATGTAGTGAAGGCCCGCGCGACATCGGCACACGCGCACGACCTCGTCGCCTGGCTCCGCTTCGCGCGCGCACTGACGCGTCCAAAGGGCACGGTCACAGCGATCCTGCCGCCGGACCAAATTCCGCTTGCGCTCGAAGCGTTATCGCCGAACGGGCAGGGCGTCGAAATCATCCCGCTCTGGCCGAAGCCTGGTGCACCCGCAAAGCGCATCATCATCCGTGTACGAATGAACGCGAAAGCGCCGCTTCAACTGCACGCAGGTCTCATCCTGAACACAACCGCAGGAAAGCCCACGCCCGAAGCCGAAGCCGTCTTGCGGCACGCCCAAGCTCTGATTACATAGCGCGCATGCTCAGATGGTTGAAACGACTGTGGTTCCGGATCGTCGGTGCAGCGCCGCCGGTGGTTAAAGTGCTGCGCCTCAACGGTGCGATCGGCATGAGCACCGGCCTGCGCAAGGGCCTCGCGCTATCGACGGTCGCGCTCCCCATCGCAAAGCTCTTCAGCGACGAGTCGGTTACCGCCGCCGCCATCGTGATCAATTCGCCCGGCGGTTCGCCCGTGCAAGCAGCACTCATCCACGACCGCATCCGTGCACTCGCAAAGGAACGCGGCATTAAGGTCATGACGTTCGCCGAAGACGTCGCGGCCTCCGGCGG
>JBJXEH010000276.1:0-10543 GCA_046153995.1 Micropepsaceae bacterium | reverse complement strand
TCGGGTGTGGCGCTGATGGAGATCGTGTCGCGGCCGGACTTGCGGTCGTCGGAAGAAGCGGCGGCCTATCTGAAGAAGCTGCGTGCGATTTTGCGTTATCTCGGCACCTGCGACGGGAACATGGACGAAGGTTCCATGCGTGCCGACGTGAACGTGTCGGTGCGCAAAGTGGGTGGGCCGCTCGGCACGCGTTGCGAGATCAAGAACGTGAGCTCGATGCGCTTTGTGGCGGCCGCCGTGGAGTACGAGGCGCGGCGGCAGATCGACGTGATCGAGGACGGCGGCAAGATTGTCCAGGAAACGCGGCTTTACGATTCGAAGAAGAACGAGACGCGCTCGATGCGCTCCAAGGAAGAGGCGCACGACTATCGCTATTTTCCGGACCCGGATTTGCTGCCGCTTGAGTTCGACGATGCGTTTGTTTCGCGCATCAAGGCTTCGTTGCCGGAGTTGCCGGACGACAAGAAGGAGCGGTTCGTGCGCGACTTTGGGCTCAGTGCGTATGACGCGGGCGTCTTGATCGCGGAGCGCGAGAGCGCGGATTTCTACGAGCAGGTCGCGAAGGGGCGCGATGCGAAGCTCGCCGCGAACTGGGTGATCAACGAGTTGTTCGGGCGGTTGAACAAGGAAGACAAATCGATCGCGGAAAGTCCGGTTAGTGCCGCGGCGCTGGGGTCTATCGTTTCGATGATCAGCGACAACACGATCTCGGGGAAGATCGCGAAGGACGTGTTCGAGATCGCGTGGAGCGAAGGTGGTGACCCGGTTCAGATCGTCGAGAAGCGCGGGCTGAAACAGGTCACCGACATGGGTGCGATCGAATCCGCGGTCGATAGGGTGATCGCGGCCAACCCGCAGAAGGTCGAACAGGCGCGCGCGAAGCCTTCGATGGCGGGTTGGTTCGTCGGCCAGGTGATGAAAGAAACCGGCGGCAAGGCAAACCCGCAGGCGGTGAACGAGCTTGTGATGAAGAAGTTGGGGCTCTAATTCGCCTGACAGGCGAGTATCGGTAGTTGGCATTCGTTCTACCGGCGAACGGCGATCAAGCATTCACCCCATTGTGTGAATCGCGCCACGGCTTGTGTGGCCTCGCTGCGCTATATTCTTCGCTCGGGAAGATGGGTGGGGAACGGGGAGATGGCCGCTGCGGCGCCATCGTCGGTCAAGGAACTTGTGCCGGAGCCAGTGGGCGTGCCGGCGGCTGCGCCTGTTGCCGATGCCAAGCCCAAGAAAAAGCTGAAGCCTGGCGCGCCTGCGCCGGAGCCTGAGCCCGAACCCGCGAAACCTACGATCGCACCCGCGAAGCTGCCTAGCGCGCCGCCCTCGCGGGTTGTGTCGGTGCCGCTGCCGATGAACCACGGCGAGGAGCTTGCGCGGAAGGCCGTGTGGGCCGGTGCCGGGATCATGGCGCTGTTCGTGCTCTATCTCATCGCCGACCGGTTCGTCGCCGTGGTGACACGGTGGCCGGCGACCGTGATGGAAGCGGTGGCGCCTGCGCATTGCGATCAGTTCATCGCGCTTGCCAAGACCGCATACGGCGAGAACTGGAAAGTCCGGCTCGATCCGCGGGACACGACCTGCGATCACGAGGTCAAGAACGAGTGGGAGAGGCAACGATTGACGCGCTATGTGCCTCCGCCCGAGCCGCTGTTCGCGCCAGCTGCCGTGGCGGCCGCCGTGAAGCCGCAAGAGATGCGGCCGTCGGCGCCCGCTACGCGGTGCCTCAACGTGGTGTCGCTGGCGCAAGCGAAGCACGGGGCGGAATGGCGTGCAAAGCTTGCTGCCGACGATCCGGAGTGCGCCGGCGGTAAACCGAAGGCGGCGCCGGTGCCTGCGATCGTCGCTACCGACACGGCGCCTGCGCCGGAGTCTGCTGTTGCCGTGGAGCCCGCGCCTGCGCCCGCACCGGCGGCGGAGCCGGTGCCGTAGGCGCTCCTCGATCGCCTAGCGATTCGCGGTGATTCGTCAGATTGGCCTGTGGATAGAGTCTGCGCGCGTTGCCGTTTTGGAAAACAATCCGTGTACTGACGATTTCATGAAAGCCTTGTTTTATATATGTTTCCTGACGACTGCAGTTTGCGCGTCGACTGACGCGCGGCACCAGGTGTTGCGTCGCTTGCCGAATTTGCCCAATATGTAGGTGCTTGAGAGCGCGAGGTGCGCTCTCCTGACCCTGAAAGTAAGGAGCATTCACTCATGCCGATGACAGCAAAACGCAAGGCGAAGAAGCCGACGACGAAGGCCGCCGCGAAGCCGAAGGCCGCGAAGAAGACGAAGAAGAAATAGCGACTGACGACCGGCCGGGGATCGGCCGGACAGGCGGGGTGAGCAGCATATCCTCGAAGCCTGGCGCTTAGACGCGGGGCGAAATCAGAGGGCTTGCTCCGAAGCAAACTCACGGCGGCGGCAATGGCTCACCCCTGGCGGGTCCATTGTGCCGCCGTTTTTCGTTGGCCAACTCTAACTTCGTCATGACCGGGCTTGACCCGGCCACCCAGGTTCACGCGCAACAGACTCTCGACTGGGTCTAAGGACGCAGGCTGAGACTTGGGTGCTCGTTACCCTGGGTGGCCGGGTCGAGCCCAGCCATGACGGATAAAATTTTATGTGACGTACACGGATGGTCTTGCGGCGCGCACGAAGATTGCGCCGATTTCGCGAGAGATTTTTCGGGGACATGTTTGCCGTTAAGGTGGCCCCGTTTTTCTGCTTAACGCGAAATTGCCATGTTTTTAGCGGGTTTTCGTGCGGCGTTTGGTTTGCGCTTAACCCGAAAATCGCTGCTGATTTTAAGCAAAAACTCTGCCCCGCATTAACGCGCCATTCAGCGCGATGCTTTCAAATCTGTCTCATAACAACGCACGCATCCGACACGCTTTGGATGCAAAAACAGACGGGAGAGACGGTGGTGGCGGTGATCGATTTTGATGTCGTCGTGGATATGGAAGGCGACGCGAAAGCGGGCAAGCCGCAGGCGCTTTATCAGTTGGGCCTGTGCTATTCGACGGGGCAGGGCGTGGAGCTGGACCTCGTGCGCGCACACAAATACTTCAACCTGGCGGCCATGAAGGGCGTGGCGGAAGCGCGGCTGTGGCGCGCGGAACTTGCCCAGCAGATGACGTCGAACGACATCGCCGAAGCGCAGCGCCTGGCGCGGCTTTGGCTGCAGGAAACGGCGCACTAACAACAACAAGAACACTGCGCTGCACGGGCCTCAGGCTTTACGCCTAAGGCCCGTCTTTTTTTGGCGGCGCGGGCGGGCTACATTTTGGCCCATGACCAAGACATCGACCGGTGAAACGCGCGGCGCCACGCTTCTCCAAGAACGCGACGGCCAAGTGCTGACCCTCACCATCAACCGGCCCGAGGCCACGAACGCGATCGACACCACGTTGCGCGAGGAACTCGCGCATGCGTTTGACGAGGCTGCAGCGAACAAGAACCTACGCGCGATCATCCTGACCAGCACCGGCGACGATGCGTTTTCGGTGGGCATGGATATCGGCGAGCTTGCGGGCTTCACGCCGGCCGAGGTGGAGCAGGTCGCTTTGCAGGCGCGCGGCGTCTACGACCGGATTTCCGCGCTTGAGATACCCGTCGTTGCGGCGATCAAGGGGGCGTGTCTTGGGGCGGGGTTTGAGTTGGCGCTGCATGCGGATGTGAGGATAGCGCGTGCGGATGCGCGATTCGGTTTGCCGGGCATCAATGTCGGCATGAACGCGGGCGGCGGCGCGCTTGGGCGGTTGCAGCGGATCAGCGGTAACGGCTCAGCAGCCGCATTGGCGCTGACCGGCGGTGTGGTGACCGCGGAGCGGGCGTTCATGCTGGGCCTCGTCTCGAACGTCGTCGGCATGCAGGATTTCGAACCGTCGGTGCAGCAGCTGGCGATGCACTTCACGACGCTTTCGCCGGTCGCGGTGATGGAGACGAAGAGGTTGCTCAAGATCGCCGCCGAACGCGGGCTCGAGGCTGCGGCGGACGCCAGCCCGAAAGCGCTTGCACGGTGTTTTTCCGAGGGCGACGCCGCCGTGCGTCTGCAGATGATGATCGGCGGGCGCGATCCGGAATCGACGGTGCATTAGACATGGACCTGGTTGTTTTCGCACACCCCCGTGCAGATAGCCTGTGCGGTCGTGCGCTTGAACGAATTGCGGATGGCGCGCGCGGGCCGGTCGTTGTGGCCGACCTCTATCGGGATTCGTTCTCGCCGGTTTTAAGTTCGAGCGACTTTGCGCGCTACGGACAGGTCCCGGACGATCCGCTCGTGGCGACGTATCAACGCCAGTTGCGGGAGGCCACGACCGCGACGTTCGTTTTTCCCGTCTGGATGTATGGATTACCCGCGATTCTCAAAGGCTATTTCGATCGGGTTTGGACGCCGGGGGCTACGTTTGCGTTTCAGGGCGGCGTGCCGGTGGGGCTGCTCACGCATCTCAAAACGATCAATGTCGTCTGCGCGTTCGGGCAGCCGCAGGCGTTCTACGCGCGCGGCGGCGACCCGATCATGCTGTTCTTCAAGCAGCTTGTTTCGCAGAACTGCGAACCGGATTGCACGACCCGGTACGAGCCGCTCTTCGGCACGGACGGTATCGATGCGTCGGCTGTCGCGGTTTATTTGAACAAGGTGACGGGCGTTCTTGCGCGGGTCTAGCTGGTCGTCGCTTTGCGCTTTTTCTTCTTCTTTTTCTTCGATGTCGCCTTTTTGGTCTTCTTTTTGACCGGGGCGGCTTCTTCCTCGTCGTCGTAGACGGGTTTCGACGAGACGACAGAGGCGAACTGGGCGTCGGTTGTTACCGGCGTGGTGGCGGGCGTTTGCACGGGGCTTACCGCAGGCGTCGCCGCGGCTGCGGGCGAAGACGAGAACTGCGCCGACGCCGACGCCACCGCGGTGTAAGCGCCGCGCTTCAGGTCGGCATGGATCACCAGCGGCACGTCGCGGCCGGCGAGCACGTTGCGGTAGATCTGCGTGTTTTCCAGAACGCGCTGGACGTAGTTGCGGGTTTCGCTGAACGGGATGCGCTCGATCCAGTCGATCATGTCGGCGTTCGTCGCGCGCGGGTCGCCGTAGGTCGATACCCACTGGTTGATGCGGCCTTGGCCGGCGTTATAGCTCGCGATCGTGAGCACGTAGGAGCCGCCGAGGTCGCTGAGCAGATCCGACACGTGCGCCATGCCGAGCTGCACGTTCAGCGACGGCGTGAACAGGTCGCCCTTGTCACTGTAGCCGATGCTGTGGCGGCGCGCCGTCAGCTTCGCGGTTGCGGGCATCAGCTGCATCAAGCCGCGGGCGCCTGCGCTCGATGTCACCTCCGGATCAAATTCGCTTTCCTGGCGCGTAAAGCCAAGAACCAACGCCGTCTCCGGCGGGGTGCCGTTGCCGCGGTAGGCGGGCACGGACATCGTCGGATAGGCTATGTCATAGACGGCGACATTCTTCTGCAGGCCGCGTTTGGCGACGCGCAGTGCCAGCGCCGGCTGGTTCAAGCCGCGCAGGAAGTTCGTGAGCAGCACGAACTGGTCGCGGTCGGTGTAGCCTTCGGCGGCAGCGAGCGCGAACGTGCGCAGCAAGCCTTCGGCGCCGACATCGGCCAGCGCCTGCATCGCCTGCATCATGCTGGCGTCCATGAACGCTTGCTTTGTGGACGACGACGTCGCGCGGTTGAGCGGCAGGTCGAGATTGCCGCGCGGGTTCACGACCGACGCCGCGAGCTGGCCATAATAGGTCATCGGGAAGTTTGCGGCGAGAGCATATTGGCGTTGCGCATCGGCGGTGCGGCCGGCCTTCTCAGCCGCGCGTCCCGCCCAGTAGTGGGCGCGGGCGACGCTGATCGGCGCGGTCACACCTTCGCGCAGGCGCAGGAAGTGGTCGAAGGCCGGATCGGGCTTGTTCAGGTACCGGAGCGAAATCCAACCTGCGAGGAATTCAGCTTCGGCAAAGGGCACACCGGCGTCTTTGCGCATGTCGTGGCCGGCGGCGAGTTGGTAGGCCTGCTGAACGTTGCCGGCGTCGAGTGCTTCGCGGGTTTGGTAGTTGCGTTCCGTCCACCATTCTTCGACGACCGGAGGCGGTTCGTTGAGGTTGACGGACGCCGTGATCAGCAGCGGGCGGGCCTCATGGTCGCGGTCGCGCTTTCTGAGCCAGCGCGCGCGGTCGAACAGCAAGCCGGGATCGCCTTGGAGCGACGAGGGCACGCGGTTGTAGGCGCTATCCGCATCGCGCGCGGCTTGGCGCAGCTTTATGCGGGCTGAGACGAGGGCGCTGATGTCGGCGCCCACCCAATTCGTCATTGCGTTCGCCTGGCCATATTCGCTGGCCCACACGAGGCGCGAGACGCGGCGCTTGTGATCGTCGCTCGTCAAATGCGAGCCGTAACGCGAAGCGATGTAGGACATACGCTCAAGCGAGAAGTTGCCGTCGATCCAGCCTTTGCGGATCCAGGTTTTCGCGTTCGATTCCTGAGAGCGGCGCAGATACGCGTCGCCGAGCTTGATCATGCCTTCGCCGGAGACGGGATCGCGGCCTTGGAACCAGGCGGTGACCTGATCGGGCTGCATCGAATCTGCAGGCATCGCTTCTTCAGCGCGCGCTTGCAGGCCGCGCTGGTTCGGCCATTCGCGGTGGCCGGCGAGGAAGCGGTCCAGGTCGCTGAACGCCGCGCCGTTGTCCTTGTTCGTGAACGCGCGCCACAGCACGACGTCGCGCGCGGCGGGGTTCGTGATTTGCGCCGCGAGTTGACGCGCTGCATCCCATTGTTTGCGGTCGGCGTAGTCGAACGCGCGCTCCAGCATCGAGAGGTCGCTGGCGGAGAGCGTTTGCGCGTGTGCGCGGACGCGGCGGGTGCCGTCATCGTCCGCGATCGGGGCCATCTGCCCGGTGGCGGGCGTGGACGTCCACGCAAACAAAAGGATCGCTGCGCCAGCGAGGCGCGTACTCAAACTGAACATCGTCACGAGCGCACTTTCCGAGGAAGAAGCAGGACGTTAACGAGAGCTTACCCGGTTCGAACCGAGACGGCCAAGCCCGCGAATATCACACGGATTGCCGAACGATCCGGTTAACTTGCCTTGTTCCGCACGCTGTGCGGGTCTAATTTTCGTCACTAATCAGCGCTTAATCGGACACCCATGACGCTCGACCTTGCCCGCCTTACCGGCTCAATTCCCGCCCTGATCACGCCATTTCGAGACGGCAGGGTGGACATCAAAGCATTCGAAGCCTTCGTCGAGTGGCAGGTCGGCGAGGGCTCCAACGGCCTCGTTCCGTGCGGGACGACCGGAGAATCCCCAACTTTGTCGGATGACGAATTCGCAGCGGTTGTGGCTGCTACGGTCAAGATCGCGAAGGGTAGGGTGCCGGTGATCGCGGGGACCGGTTCGAACTCCACGGCGCACGCGATTGAACTCACGCAACTCGCGCAGAAGTTGGGGGCGGACGCGGCGTTGGTGGTGACGCCTTATTACAACAAGCCGACGCAGGACGGGCTCTATCTGCACTTCGAGGCGATCGCGAAGGCGACGCGGTTGCCCGTCCTTATCTACAACATCCCCGGGCGGTCGGTCGTCGATATGACGCCCGATACGATGGGGCGGCTCGCCAGGATCGCGAACATCGTGGGCGTCAAAGACGCGACGGCGAACATGGCGCGCGTGACGCAGCAGCGGGCCGCGTGCGGGCCGGCGTTCGTTCACATTTCGGGCGAGGACGGCACTGCGCTTGGCTTCAATGCGCATGGTGGGGTTGGCTGCATCTCTGTGACGGCGAATGTTGCGCCGCGTTTGTGTTCGGCGTTTCAAGTCGCATGCGCGAAGGGCGACTATGCGGCGGCGCGCGAACTGCACGAGCGGCTGATGCCGCTGCACGACACGCTGTTCTGCGAGACGTCGCCGTCGCCGGTGAAGTACGCGGTGAGTTTGCTTGGCAAATGCGAAGATACCGTGCGCCTGCCGTTGGCGACGCTCAGCGAAACGTCGAAGGCGAAGGTTCGCGCGGCGATGACGAAAGTTGGCTTGCTGAACTGATCGGACCTCATGGCTGCGAAAAAAGATAAGGACGCCGGGGGCAAGATCGCGGCGGACAACCGCAAGGCGCGGCACAACTACTTCATCGAAGAGACGGTGGAGGCCGGCATCATGCTGACCGGTACGGAGGTGAAGTCGTTGCGCACGGGCAAGGCCACGATCGGCGAGTCTTACGCGCACCCGAAGGAGGGCGAGATCTTCCTCGTGAACTCCTACATCCCCGAATACACGGAAGGGAACCGGTTCAACCACGAGCCCCGGCGCGTGCGGAAGCTGCTGCTGCGCAAGAGCCAGATCGCAAAGCTGTCTGCCGCGGTGGAGCGCGAAGGCATGACGCTGGTGCCACTCAAAATCATCTTCAACGCAAAGGGCCGGGCGAAGGTGGAGTTGGGTTTGGCCAAGGGCAAGAAGCTGCATGACAAACGCGACACGGAAAAGAAGCGCGACTGGGAGCGCGAGAAGGGGCGGCTTATGCGGCAGAAGGGGTGAGGGCTGGCTCTGGTGTCCCTGAAACTCGTACCAACGCTATCCTAAGGTTACTACCCTTCTACCGCGCGGGACGCGTGGGAGAAGGTGGCGCGCCGCACATCAGTGCGGCGTGACGGATGAGGGGCGGCAGCGTTGCGAACGCCGGATTCTTCGTGTGTCCCTGTATTTCATTACTTCGAATTCACACACATTCTTAACTGCCCGGCGCCGTTGAGCTTCGCGGCAAGTACACGAGGACGTACAGTGGTGACATGAGGCGTTATGCGCGCGTTCTTCTTGTCGGTGTGCTTTTGGTGGCCGCTGCGGCCGCGCTGAGATTTTTGCCAATCGTATCTCACTCTGGTGGTGAAGCTCTTCCGATCCGGCCGCAAGATTGGCGCGAGAATCCGATTGTTCCGACCTATTTAGGAAACTACTCAGATGTGAAGGACCAGTTCACGGAACACTTGCTGGGGCCGCTTGCCGTTCGCAGCTCGTATACGCCAGATGTAGCAAAGCCTCGGGAGGTCGTTGGCGGTCTGGTTGTCGCGCCCGGCGTGAGGTTTGTGTCGGCGCGAGATGAGGCTGCTGCGCGAACCATTCTTGTCGACATTGAAGTGCTGACCGATGGTAGCTCTCAGGTGGTGGCGCGGGGTCGGTCAACGAGCACGTCTGGTCCTGCACCGGATGCGCATATGGTGCACTATCTCGGCTGGGTGTTTGTACCGTTCAAGACTTTTGGTCGTCCCCGAACTGCCCTGATAAAGAACGTGCCGGTCCGCTTGCTAATTGCGCAGCCGCTTGCAGTCGGACGCGTGGCGTTTGACCTGCCTTGCAGCCGGATGGCGATCAAGCGGCAACGCGGAGCGTCTGGCGGCGAATGGAACCCGCGGCCAATTTTTACGCACAACACAGAAATTGGCGGTGACGGCAGCGTGGTGTTCGTGGGCGAAGGAAAATTACTGATTCCTGGCGTTCACAAGGCGCGCGTAGAGAGCGGCGCCGTGCGGCAATTGTTTTCTCGCGCTATCAGCGCCGACTTGCTGCGTATCGATATGTCTCCGCGCGCGGAGACGCGATTCGGCCTTGAAAGTGGCGAAGGCGGTTCCATTGCGTTCGAGTGCGATGGCCGCATTCTGACGCGGATGCCAACTTCGACGCGTATGAGGGGTGACCGGCAGTCCATCGACGACGACATTCGCATACTCAGCGGTGTTGATCGTTGGACGCGGGGGAATGACGCGACGTTCGCGCACCTCGCAGCGCAGGGTTCAATTATCACCAGCCCAACATTCCAAAATATGAAATACGTTCGTGCTGTCGCGCAATACGGAACGCTGGCGGGCATTCTCGACATGGTCCGGCGCGGTGTGCCGGTGAGCGCGGAGCAACAGCGTGATGTGTCGCCGGAGTATCGCGTGCCTGTCCTCGGCATAGTCGCCAGTCGCGGCGAGGGCGGCATCGTCGGCGCGCTGCTCGACGAAGAGATCAAGTGGAGCAACGAGGAGGTGACCGCAGCGTTCCGCTGGTTGTCCCTTCACGACGACTCCGGCGCTTTAGAACGGTTGGCTGCTGCGGGAGCGGATGCACGGAGTGCCTTTCTTCGCGATCATACAGCGTTGATGAATGCTGCGAGTAGTGCCTATCCGAGGACGATTGCAACCGTCTTGAAGTACGATAGCCGAGTCAACGCTCAAGACGAGGACGGCCGTACGCCGATGCACCATTTGGCACTCGCGTCGCGAAAGCCGCCGGATTGGCGCGGTGACCACGCCATCGCGGCGAGACTGCTTGTCAAGCGTGGCGCGAACGTAAATGCCCGCGATCGGTATGGTTCGACGCCGCTTTTCTACGCGCTGTCTGATGCGAAGATGACCCAGATCTTGTTACAGCTTGGTGCGGACCCGAACATCGCGCGCGGGTGGGATCGGCCGCTGACCCGCCCCTCGTCGCCGGAGGTAGCGCGCCTGCTGATCGCATACGGCGCCAACGTCAATGCCACCGACAAGGATGGTCTCACGCCGCTGATGCTCTACGGCGCTCACCCCGACATAGT
>JBJXEH010000275.1:0-3595 GCA_046153995.1 Micropepsaceae bacterium | reverse complement strand
CGTTCGTCTCGCCGTTCATCGGGCGGCTCGACGACGTCGGCGAGGACGGGATGCAGCTCATCCGCGACATCCGCGGGATCTACGACAACTACATGGGGCTTGAGACGGAGATTTTGGCGGCGTCGATCCGCACGCCGGCGCATGTGACGGAGGCGGCGAAAGCGGGCGCGGATGTGGCGACGCTGCCGACGAGTGTGTTCAAACAGCTGATCGAGCATCCGCTGACGGACAAGGGTTTGGCCGCGTTCTTGGCCGATTGGGCGAAGACGGGGCAGACCGTGCCGCGGAAGTAAGGGGTTTCACGCGAAGCCGCGAAGACGCGAAGACGCGAAGACGCGAAGTAGTAAGACAATTGAAACGCCAAGCACGCCAAGCTGCTCGTGGTTTATTGGCGCCGTCGGTTCGGCGCGAAGCGCCATTTGTTGCGCGCTGCGCGCGCGGGGCGCCCTAATTGCGAGGCAGAGCGGCTTGGCGTTCTTGGCGTTTCAACCTCTTTTTCGCGTCTTCGCGGCTTCGCGTGAGTCATCTTCATGAACGGCGCGGGTGCGTTTCAGGATTGGCGCGAGCAGATGATGCATGTGCGCCGGCTGTCGCCGAAGACGGTCGAGGCTTACACGCATGATGTCGGGGGGTTTTTGGGGTTCTTGGCACAGCATCGCGGGGAAGCGGTCGATCTTGGCGCGCTGAAAGACGTGTCGGCGGGTGACGTGCGCGGGTGGCTGGCGACGCGGCGTGCGGACGGGTTGGGGCCGCGCGGGGTGGCGCGCGCCGTGTCGGCGCTGCGCACGTTCTTCATGTTTTTGCAGAAGCAGGGGTTGGCGGAGAACATCGCGGTCCGGCGCGTGCGGCCGCCGAAGTTGCCGATGTCCGTGCCGAAGCCGGTGTCGATCGACGGCGCGCAGATGCTGCTCGACGAGGCGGAGATTCTTGGCAACGAACCGTGGATCGCGGCGCGCAATGTGGCGGTGTTAACGCTGCTCTATGGCGCGGGCTTGCGTATTTCGGAGGCGCTTGGTTTGAACCGCTCGGCGCTGCCGTTGCCGGAAGCGATGGTCATCACGGGGAAGGGCAACAAGCAGCGTGTCGTGCCGGTGCTGCCGGAGGCGCGCGATGCGGTCGAGGCTTACGTGAAGCTCTGTCCGTTTGGAGCTACGCGCGACGACCCGGTGTTTTACGGCGCGCGTGGCAAGCGGCTGCATCCGCGCATCGTGCAGGGGTTGATGCAGCATTTGCGGCGGCTGTTGGGCTTACCGGAAAGTGCCACGCCGCATGCGTTGCGCCACGCGTTCGCGACGCATTTGCTTGCCGCCGGCGGCGACTTGCGCGCGATCCAGGAACTGCTCGGCCACGCGTCGCTGTCGACGACGCAGCGGTACACGGCGGTCGACGAGACGCACTTGCTCAAGGTGTACGAGGCGGCGCATCCTCGAGCGCGACGGTGAGGCTCACCGTCAGCGTCTAGGTTTGCCCTTCTGGTTTTAGCCGAGGTTCTGTCATGCGCAGCCAAATTCATGTTCTGGCAGTTGGCGTGGCCTTCGTCGCGCTCATTGTTGGAATTGTGGCGAGCGGTGCTGCGTTCCCAAAGCAGAGAGCGGCACCGGCGGCCAGCCTTAGCGAAATTCAGTACCGTGTAGTTGAGAGCTATCGCGCCCGACACCCACTTTTTGACTACAGGTTCAACAGCGAGACCTACTCTTGCCCGTATTCTAGGGGGAGCTCTTTTGCGGCTGGGGACTTCAACGATGATGGGCATGAAGACTTCGCCGTGATACTCCGCGTTCGCGAAGGGCCTTCTCACTTAGTCGTGTTCAACGGGCCGCTCTTGAGCGACGTCCAAGAGTCTGCCTACGAGGCGGACGTCGAAAATCTCGGCTTTTTCGCTTCGTCTCCCGCCGAGCCAGCTCGGCTGTATGCAGAAGTATGCGCGCTGGGGGCGGACGCGCCGCCGGGATTTTCGCTTGCTCCGCGGGGGAACACATACGTGCAAGAGTGGCCGCTGGGGCCAGGGTGATAGACGCCCGGCTATGCGGGCCCTGCATCACTGGGGTCAAGCGTGGCGGTTGCGGGCGTCAGCGCATCCGCGCGCTCGACGGTGAGGCTCACCCGGGAGCGCGGACGTCTTGTCCGCTCTTGCTGACTCTCAACGAAAAAAGTGCGGCCAGGATGGCCGCGCTCCCGGGTCAGGCTAACCACTACAGCTGGTTCAGTTTCCAGACCCAATAGTTCAGGCCCACCAGCGCGAACGCGTAGGCTATGGGGGAGAAGAGCCAGAGGGTGGCGTATTCGGTGCCGATCCAGTCGGCGCTGCCGTCGTAGCCGAACGGCGCGGTGATCAGGTAGACGAACATGTTCGGCAGCCAGACCGCCATCTTCGGCGTCACGCCGCATGCCCAGGAGGCGAGGCCGTAGTTCTTGCAGGCGTCGCCGAAGAAACCCACCTGCACCATGTCGTCTTGCAGGAAATAGACGGCGACGGCCGCTGCTACCAGCCAGCCCACCGCGATGCCGAATGATCTTGGTTGCCACATCGTCGTCTTGCCCAGCGCCGTTCCTTCGAAGGCGGCGGAGATAATCTTATCCTGGCTGAACGATAGCTGAAGGGCTGGCGGAGTTGCCAGGCCTTACATCTGCATCGTCCAGCCGCCGACGGCTTGGGCGGCTTGGCGGACGGCTTCGGTTAGCGTCGGGTGGGCGTGGCTCGTGCGGGCGATATCCTCGGCGCTCGCGCCGAGTTCGATCGCGAAGGCGGCTTCCGCGATCATGTTGCCGACTTCGGGGCCGATCATGTGCACGCCCAGCACGCGGTCGGTCTTTGCGTCGGCTAGCATCTTCACGAAGCCTTCCGTGCTGGCGTTCGCGCGGGCGCGGGAGTTCGCGCTGAACGGGAATTTTCCGGCTTTGTAGACGATGCCTGCTGCTTTCAGTTCTTCCTCGGTTTTGCCGACGGTGGCGACTTCGGGGGCGGTGTAGACGACGGCTGGGATCGCGTCGTAGTTCACGTGGCCGGCTTGGCCCGCGATGCGTTCGGCGATGGCGACGGCTTCGTCTTCGGCTTTGTGGGCCAGCATCGGGCCTTCGATCACGTCGCCGATGGCGTAGATGCCGGGGGCCGATGTTGCGTAGTGGTTCGCGACCGGGATGCGGCCTTTGTTGTCGAGTTTGATGCCGGCTTTGTCGAGGCCCAAGCCCTCCGTGTAGGGGCGCCGGCCAATGGAGGAGAGCACGATGTCGGTTTCGATCGTCTCGCGTGGACCGCCCGCGGCCGGTTCGATCGCGACGTGAAGCGCGCCGTTCTTGCGTTCGACTCCGACGACTTTGGAGCCCAGTTTAAACGTCATGCCTTGTCGGCTAAGGATGCGCTGGAAGTGCTTTGCGATTTCGCCGTCGAGGCCGGGGGTGATGCGGTCGAGGAATTCGACGACGGTGACTTGCGCGCCGAGGCGGCGCCAGACGGAGCCCATTTCGAGGCCGATGTAGCCGGCGCCGATCACGAGCATGCGTTTCGGCACCGTGGCGAGCGTCAAAGCGCCGGTCGAGGAGACGATGTCTTTCTCGTTGACGGCGACGCCGGGGAGCGGCGTGGGTTCGGAGCCCG
>JBJXEH010000274.1:0-11326 GCA_046153995.1 Micropepsaceae bacterium | reverse complement strand
ACGTTTCCACGTGTGAACCTGGGTGGCCGGATCAAGCCCGGCCATGACGAACTATTTTTGGTTTCCAGGACCATCATGACTTCACCGCCGTCAACGTCGTCGGCCCGCCTTCCGGCGCCGACGTTTGGCGGCCGATTTGCGAGCCCGGCTTCGGCTTACGGCCGGCACGCAGGTCGTTGATGATCGCTTCGGTGCGGGCGCCATCGATGTCTTCGTAGAAATCGTCGCCGATCTGGATGATCGGCGCGTTCACGCAGGCGCCGAGGCACTCGACTTCCATCCACGACAGCTTGCCGTCGGTGGAGACGGTTTCGGCGTTGGCGTGGATGTGCTTCTTGCAAGCCGCGACTACGGCGTCGGAGCCACGCAGCCAGCAAGGCGTCGTCGTGCAAACCTGCAGCAGGTGCTGACCGACCGGCTTCAGGTTGAACATCGTGTAGAACGTCGCGATTTCGAGCACGCGTATCGGCGACATGCCGAGCATCTCGCCGTTTACACGCATCATCGGCTCGGTCACGTGGCCGCCGTTCTGCTCCTGCGCGCGCCAGAGCAGCGGCACAACGGCAGAGGCTTGGCGGCCGTCCGGATACTTCTTCATCTGCTTCTGCGCCCACGCGAGGTTTTCGGGCGTGAACGCGAAGGAGGCCGGTTGATCGGGGGCGAGACGGCGGAGGCTCATTGCTTTGCTCCCGGAATCTCAGCGCCATTGAGTTTGGCGGCTTTGCGGTAGCATTCGAAGCAGATCATTGCGAAGGTCTCGAGCTTCGCCCGCTCCCATTCCTCGAATGGAATTTCGTTGCAGTGGATGCAGATTGCCGAATGGCCGCCGTCGTCATCGATCTGGGCCAGAAAACCTCTCGCCTTTCGATCTTTGAGTGTTTGCACGATGTGAACGCAGACAGCCGCGTCGGTTTGCTCACCGTGTTCGGTGCACGAGATCGTGCTCATCGATCGATCTCCCCGAAGACGATGTCGAGGGACCCCAGGATCGCGGAGACGTCGGCGATCATGTGGCCTTTGCAGAGGAGATCCATCGCCTGCAGGTGTGGGAAACCCGGCGCACGGATTTTGCAGCGGTAGGGTTTGTTCGAGCCGTCGCTGACGAGATAAACGCCGAACTCGCCCTTCGGCGCTTCGACGCACGCATACACTTCGCCTGCCGGCACGTGGTAGCCCTCTGTGTAGAGCTTGAAGTGATGGATCAACGCTTCCATCGACTGCTTCATCTCGGCGCGCTTCGGCGGAATGACCTTGCCCGACTGTTCGTGCACCGGGCCCTTCGGCATCTTTTCGATGCACTGTTTCATGATCTTCGTCGACTCGCGCATCTCTTCCATGCGGCAGAGATAGCGGTCGTAGCAGTCGCCGTTCTTGCCGACGGGGATGTCGAATTCGAGGTCGGAGTAGCACTCGTAAGGCTGCGCGCGGCGCAGGTCCCACGCCATGCCGGAGCCGCGCACCATCACGCCGGAGAAACCCCAGGCGAGTGCCACTTCCGGCGTCACCACGCCGATGTCGACGTTGCGCTGTTTGAAGATGCGGTTCTCGGTGAGCAGCGTCTCTAGGTCGTCGACGACCCTCGGGAACTCCTCGCACCACTTGTAAATGTCGTCGAGCAGCTTCTGCGGCAGGTCTTGGTGCACGCCGCCGGGCCGCACATAGGCCGCATGCATGCGCGAGCCGCTGGCGCGCTCGTAGAAGATCATCAACTTCTCGCGCTCTTCGAAGCCCCAGACCGGCGGGGTCAGCGCGCCGACGTCCATCGCCTGGGTCGTGGTATTCAGAATGTGCGAGAGGATGCGGCCGATTTCGCTGTAGAGCACGCGGATATACTGCGCGCGCGGCGGCACGATGATGCCGCAGAGCTTTTCGACGGCGAGCGCGAAGGCGTGTTCCTGGTTCATCGGCGCGACGTAGTCGAGGCGGTCGAAATACGGCACCGCCTGCAGATACGTCTTGTTCTCGATCAGCTTTTCGGTGCCGCGGTGAAGCAAGCCGATATGCGGATCGACGCGCTCCACGATTTCACCGTCGAGTTCGAGCACCAGGCGCAACACGCCGTGGGCAGCCGGATGCTGCGGCCCGAAGTTCAGGTTCATGTTGCGGATTTTTGGCTCGGTCGCGGTCGTCATTGTTTCGCGGCCTTCTCGTCACCAGGCAGTATGTGCTTCGCGCCTTCCCACGGCGACATGAAATCGAATTTGCGGAAGTCTTGGACGAGCTTCACGGGCTCATAGACCACTCGCTTCTGCTCGTCGTCGTAGCGAACTTCGACGAAGCCGGTGAGCGGGAAGTCTTTCCGCAGCGGATAACCGGTAAAGCCGTAGTCGGTCAGGATGCGGCGCAGGTCCGGATGGTCGGAGAATTGGATGCCGTACATGTCGAACGCCTCGCGCTCGAACCAGTTCGCGGCGGGCCAAACAGCCACGGCGGACGGAACGGGCGTCGTTTCGTCGGTCTCTAGTTTGATGCGGATGCGTTGGTTCCGATGCAAACTTAGCAGGTGATAGACGACGTCGAAGCGCTTCGGGCGGTTTGGATAGTCCACGCCGCAGATGTCGATCAGCACCGAGAAGCGGCACGCCTCATCGTCGCGTAGGAACGTCAGCAGGCCGATCACCGTGTCCGGTGCGGCGGTTAGCGTCAGCTCGCCATAGACGATCTTTGCCGTAACTCCGAAGCCGCCCCGCTTCTCTTGGATCCGATCGGCGAGGGCTTTGACTAGGTCTGCCATCGTGCCCTCAACGGATAATGTTGCCGGTGCGGCGGATTTTCTTCTGCAGAAGCATCACGCCGTAGACGAGCGCCTCAGCCGTCGGCGGGCAGCCCGGGATGTAAATGTCCACCGGCACGACACGATCACAGCCGCGCACCACCGCATACGAGTAGTGGTAGTACCCGCCGCCGTTCGCACAGGAGCCCATCGAGATCACGTAACGTGGCTCCGGCATCTGGTCGTAGACCTTGCGGAGCGCGGGAGCCATCTTGTTCGTGAGCGTTCCGGCGACGATCATCACGTCCGATTGCCGGGGCGACGCGCGTGGCGCAAAGCCGAAGCGCTCCAGATCGTAGCGCGGCATCGACGCCTGCATCATCTCGACCGCACAGCACGCGAGGCCAAACGTCATCCACATCAGCGAGCCGGTGCGGGCCCACGTAATGAGGTCGTCGGCGCGCGCAACGAGGAAGCCTTTGTTGTCGAGCTCTTCGCGGGCGTTCAAAAAGAACGGATCGTTAGGGTCGATGGGGCGGTTGACCCCTTCGACGCCTGCGCGTGCGGCTGGGGTCACTCCCATTCGAGGGCCCCTTTCTTCCATTCGTAGACGAAGCCCACGGTCAAAATCCCGAGGAAGGTGACCATCGACCAGAAACCGAAGAGGCCGGTCTCCTTGAGCGTGATCGCCCAGGGGAACAGGAACGTCACCTCAAGGTCGAAGATGATGAAGAGTATGGCGACCAGGTAAAAGCGCACGTCGAACTTCATGCGGGCGTCGTCGAACGCGTTGAAGCCGCACTCGTAGGCGGACAGCTTTTCGGGGTCGGGTTTCGATGGCGCAACGAGCAGCGGCAGCACCATCAGCACCAGGGACAAAACGCCCGATAGCGCCATAAAGATCACGATCGGCAAATAGTCGGCCAGGATGTCCGTCATGTGCCCAACAGGGGCGCACGGCGTGCGTGCCCTGCCCTCTTTGGTGGCCCCGCGGGCAGACTCGCCGCAGGCCCACAAATCAGCCCAATTTCCGGCCGGAAACTAAAGATTGTGCACCGCAAAGCAAGCGCTTTGGCGTGTGGTTCGTGCGACAGATTTGGAAAGAAATTCGGAGGCTTGCCAAGCCGTAGCTCGCGTTCACGCCCGCCTTCGCCCAAGTGGGCTACGGCGTGGCAGCCTTCGCACGCTTCGCGAGCGAAGGCTGGCGGGAGCGACGGGGCTCGAACCCGCGACCTCCGGCGTGACAGGCCGGCGCTCTAACCAACTGAGCTACGCCCCCCGCATAAGGGCAAATGGGCGGCCCAACTGGCTGGCCGCCGAGAGGCGGTGGGTGTACTGAACGGGCCCCTGAGTGTCAAGGAAACCCCAAGGGAATCATGGCTGAGACGTTCAAAGAGCCGGACCGGCTGCAGAAATACTTCGCTTCGCTGGAAGCCAATATCGCGACCACCACGGGTAAGACCGTCGCCCAGTGGGTCAAAATCGCCAAGACCTGCCCCGAGACAAAACCGCGCGCGCGGCTGAAATGGTTCAAGGACAAGCACGGGCTCGGCCAATCGCGTGCCGGCCTGATCCTGTGGCGCGCTTTCGGCAACGGCAGCATGGGGGAAGAGGATCCGAACAAGCTGATGGACGCGCTGTTCGCGAAGTACGGCGAGCAGCGGGCGCTTTACGACAAGGTCGCAGCGTTCGTGACGAAACTTGGCGAGGGCACGCTGAGCCCGCGCAAGAGCTACGTCGCGCTCTATCGGCTGAAGCAGTACGGCGCAATCAAGACGAGCAAAAACGGGCTGATGATCGGCCTCGCGCTCAAGAAGTACCCGAAGACCGCGCGGCTGATCGATGTGAAGAATCTGGGCGGCGGCGAGCGCAACAAGAAGGCGCTGGTTATCGGCGCCGCGAAGGACTTCGACAGCGAATCGAAAGACTTGATCAAAGCCGCGTGGGCGGAGGCGTGAGTGCCCAGCCGGCTGTTCGACGATAGCCAGTACGATTGGACGAAACCCGTAACCAGCCATTGGGAGGCGAGCCGCCCTGTAAGTGCCGCAGTCGATGCGCCACCGCTGTTGGGCGACGAGACCGCTGAGGTCGCAATCATCGGCGGCGGTTATTGCGGCTTGTCGGCGGCGCACCATTTGGCACAGCGCGGGATCGGCGCGCGGGTGCTCGAAGCGGGTCATATCGGATGGGGTGCGTCGGGGCGCGCCGGCGGCTTTTGCTGCGTCGGCGCGTCGTTCTTGGGCCCGGGCGATCTCCGCAAGCTCTATGGCGAGGACGAAACCGTCGCCTTCTATCGCGTGCTGGCGGATGCGGTTCGCGCCGCAGAGCAGGTGATCGCCGAAGAAGCTATCGACGTCGAACGCCAAGGCGACGGTGTGTGGACGTTCGCGCACAAGAAGCGGCGGGTTGGCGAACTCGCGGATCATGTGACCGTCGCCAAACGCGCTGGCTTCGAGGCCGAGCTTGTTTCGGCCGAAGCATTTGCCGAGCGCGCATTCGCGTGTGCGGAACAGTATGGCGCGCTACACGAGAAGATTGGCTTCGGTTTGAACCCGCTCGCCTATACCCAAGGCCTCGCGCGCGCGGCGCAGCGGCGTGGCGCACAGCTTCATACTCGCTCACGCGTCGAGACGTGGGAGCGCGCGCCAGGGTCGCATCGTTTGATCACCGCGACGGGCTCCCTGCGAGCAAGGCGCGTGATCGTCACCGGCAACGGCTATCTGCCCGAGGACCTGGTGCCGGAACTCTATGGCCGCACCCTGCCGATCATCTCAAACATCGTGACGACGCGGCCGCTAACCGAGGGCGAGCTTACGGCACAAAGCTGGCGCACGCGGTCGCCCGCATCGAACACACGAGCGCACCTTTCGTACCTGCGTTTGCTACCGGACAACCGTCTCCTCTTCGGCGGACGCGGTGACACCACCGGGCGGCCGGCCGATGGCGCGGCCATGCGCGCGCTGCTGGAGCAGCGGTTAGGCAAACTCTTTCCGGCTTGGCGCGATGTCGAGATCGCGCATTCCTGGCGCGGCTTCATTGCAGCAACGGCGCGGCTGACGCCCGCCCTCGGCGAACTGCCGGACGATGCGAGCATCTCCTACGCGTTCGGATGCCACGGCAACGGCATTGCATTCATGACATGGGCTGGCCGCACGCTGGCCGAACGGATCGCAGGCGAGGCGCACGAATTGCCCGCAGCGATACGCGAATTGCCGCCGCGCTTTCCACTACCGGCCACGCGCGTGTGGCAACTGCGCGCCATGATCGCCGCCGCGTATGTGCAGGATGCGGTCTTTTGAGACTTAAAGTTTTCCCGTCGAGGCGTAGTTCACGTAACGCTTGAAGGCTTCGTCGAGGACGCCGTCAACGCCTTTGGAGATGTCCTTGAAGTCTTTCGCGTCGTGGCCGCCGACGGCGTAGGTCAGCTTCACCCGCGAGCCGTTACCCTTGGCTTCGATGCTCACAATCATTTGGCCGCTCGCGCCCATGTAGGCGATCGGGCCTAGGCCGCCGCTGAAAACGAGGCGCGTGCCGGGGGCTGCGTGTTCCACCGTCATGTGACGGACAAAACCGCCATCCTTCAGCGTCTCGCACCAGCAGCCGCCGGGCTTGACGTCGATCGAGATGTTTTTGCCGTCGCCGGAATAGGAATGGGATTTGGCGTTCCACCAGGCGCCCGCTTTGACGAAGGCGTCGTAGGCGGCTTGGGGCGTGGCGGCGACGTCCGCTTCGTAGGCGACGGTGAAACCGGTGGGGGATTGCGTGGTGACGGCGGCGTGGGCAAAAATGGGGAGAGCGAGCGCGGCGATAGTGGCGGTGACGATGCGCAGTATCAATTTTAGACTCCTCGCTGATTCCAACCCGCCCGTCTTCGCCATCGCTTCGCTCAGGCTACGCCGGGCACGCTTCGCCCTAACGGTCTCCACGTGGCTGCGCCGCGCGTAGCCCGTAAGGGCGAAGCGTGGTGGGCGATGACGGGCTCGAACCGCCGACATCATCGGTGTAAACGATGCGCTCTACCAACTGAGCTAATCGCCCTGATTTCGCGGGCATAGCAGAGGCGCCGCAAAGAACGAAAGGCGCGGATTTTGGCCCGCGCCTTCGGAAATCCGCCGATTGGCGGAAAACTTAGTTGTTGACCGCGTCTTTGAGCTGTTTGCCCGCGCGGAATTTCGGCTGCTTGGACGAAGGGATCTTGATTTCCTCGCCCGTGCGCGGGTTGCGGCCGGTGCCGGCCTTGCGGGTCGTGACCACGAACGTACCGAAGCCGACCAGGCGGACTTCGTCGCCGCCTTTGAGCGTGTTCGTGATGACTTCGATCGCCGTGTCGATGATCTTCTCGGCTTCAGCCTTCGGCACGTTCGTCTTTTCAGCGACGGCCGCGACCAGATCGTTCTTGTTCATGTGTCCTCGCGGGTTTTCTTGGGATTGACAGAAATGGGCGGTTTTGCCCGGAACTTGGCGGCGGAATTTAGGGGTTCCCGGGGCCCTGTCAAAGGCAATCCGCAGAAATCCGGGCATAATGCCGCTGGATAACAAGGAAAAGGCCGCCGGTTTACCCCCGGCGGCCCCATTTTGCCCGGTTTTTAGGCGTGATTAATGGGCGACCACACCTTCGTGATCCTCGCCCTCGCCCTTGCCGCGGCGGGGTGGCTCCTCCGCCGGCTCTTCCCATTTGATCGGAACGGGCACGCGAACCAGGGCTTTCGCCAGTACATCATCGACGGTCGCTACGGGCACGATGGTCAGGCCTTTCAGCACGTTGTCGGGGATATCGGCGAGATCCTTTTCGTTCTCCGACGGGATCAGCACGGTCTTGATGCCTGCCCGAAGGGCTGCCAAAAGCTTTTCCTTCAGGCCGCCGATCGGCAAAACGCGACCGCGTAGCGTGACTTCGCCCGTCATCGCGACGTCACGCTTGATCGGTATACCTGTCAGCACCGACACGATGGCCGTCGTCATCGCGACACCGGCGGATGGGCCGTCTTTCGGCGTCGCACCTTCAGGCACGTGGACATGGATGTCGCGCTTGTCGAACGTCGGCGGGGTGATGCCCATACTCGTTGCCCGCGAGCGCACATACGAACGGGCAGCATCGATGGATTCTTTCATGACATCGCCGAGCTTGCCGGTCGCCTGCATACGGCCTTTTCCGGGCAGCATGACGGCTTCGATCGTTAGCGTTTCGCCGCCAACTTCCGTCCAGGCGAGGCCGGTGACGACGCCGACGTTGTCTTCGCCCTCAAGCTCACCATACCGGAATTTGCGGACACCCGCATACTTCTCGAGGTTCTTCGGCGTCACTTGGACCGACTTCGCCTTTTTCGAAACGATCTCGCGAACGGCTTTACGAACCAGGCTCGCAAGCTCGCGTTCAAGGTTACGCACGCCTGCTTCGCGCGTGTAGTAGCGGATCAAGTCCAGCAAGGCCGCGTCGGTGATCGACCACTCGCCGTCTTTCAGCGCGTGTGCCTCCACCTGCTTGGACAACAAGTGGCGCTTCGCGATCTCGACCTTCTCATCCTCGGTGTAGCCGGGGATGCGGATGATCTCCATGCGGTCCATCAGCGGCTGCGGCATCCGCAAGCTGTTCGCCGTCGTTATGAACATGACGTCAGAGAGGTCGAAGTCGACTTCCAGATAGTGGTCGTTGAACGTCGCGTTCTGCTCCGGATCCAAAACCTCGAGCAGCGCCGACGACGGGTCGCCGCGCCAATCGGCGCCGAGCTTGTCGATCTCATCGAGCAAGAACAGCGGGTTCGCCGACTTCGCCTTCTTCATACCCTGAATGACCTTGCCGGGCATCGAGCCGATATACGTACGCCGGTGGCCGCGGATTTCGGCTTCGTCACGCACGCCGCCAAGCGACATGCGCACGAATTCACGGCCGGTCGCTTTCGCGATCGACTTGCCGAGCGAGGTCTTGCCGACGCCGGGCGGACCAACGAGGCACAGGATCGGACCGCGGAGTTTGCCCGCGCGCTGTTGTACCGCGAGGTATTCGAGGATGCGCTCTTTGACCTTCTCAAGGCCGTAGTGGTCGTCGTCGAGGACCTTCTCGGCCTCGTCCATGTCGCGCTTGACCTTGCTCTTCTTGCCCCAGGGCAGCGAGAGGATCCAATCGAGGTAATTGCGCACGACCGTCGCTTCGGCCGACATCGGCGACATCTGGCGCAGCTTCCTGAGCTCCGCCATCGCCTTGTCGTTGGCTTCCTTTGACAACTTCGTCTTCTTGATGCGGTCTTCGAGCTCGCCGAGTTCGTCGCGCTGTTCCTCGCCCTCGCCCAGTTCCTTCTGGATCGCCTTCAGCTGCTCGTTCAAATAGTACTCGCGCTGCGTCTTCTCCATCTGACGCTTCACGCGCGTACGGATTTTGCGCTCGACCTGAAGGACGGACATTTCGCCCTCCATAAAGCCGAACACTTTCTCCAGGCGCTCAGCGACGCTGGTCGTCTCAAGCAAAGCCTGTTTGTCCGCGATCTTGACCGTGATGTGCGAGGCGATCACGTCGGCGAGCTTCGACGGATCGGTGATCTGCTGAACTTCCGACTGCGATTCCGGCGGGATCTTGCGGTTGAGTTTGATGTAAGCCTCGAACTGCGAGGAGGCCGAGCGGGCGATGCCTTCGACCTCGCGCGGGTCTTTCAGGTCGTCGGGAATGAGTTCCGCCTCGACCTGGAAGAAGTTCGCGTTCGGTACGAACTTGCGGATACGCGCGCGCTGCTTGCCTTCGACGAGCACGCGCACGGTTTGATCCGGCAGCTTCAACAACTGCACGACGGAGGCAAGCGTGCCGACGGTGTAGATGTCGTCTTCGGTCGGCTCGTCCTGCGCCGGGTTCTTTTGCGTGACGAGCAGAATTTGCTTCTCTTCGAGACCGACGTCTTCGAGCGCACGCACCGACTTCTCGCGACCAACGAACAGCGGAACGATCTTGTGCGGGAAAACGACGATGTCGCGCAGCGGCAGAACGGGGTACACGCCCACCGTCTTCACGGCTTCATCGTCTGCGGTTTTCATATCGACCTGCCTTTCAGTAGCTTCGGCATTTCCTGAATCGAACGGTCTACGGCCCGACTCTCCAAAACGCCACAAATCTTAACGAGCGAGTGAAGTGGAGGCGAGATACCCTCCCTTCAAGGGGCCTGTAAAATGCGCGAGGCGGGCCTTGGTAACCGCTACGGTTTAGGACGCGGATGCAGTTTCCCCACGCTTGTCAGCGTAGATCAGCAATGGACGCGCCCGTCCTTCGGCAACTTCACCATTGATGACGACTTCCGTCACGCCGCGCATACCCGGCAGATCGTACATCGTGTCGAGAAGGATATTTTCCATTATGGAGCGCAAGCCGCGTGCACCCGTCTTGCGGGCAATCGCTTTGCGGGAAATCGACTTGAGCGCGTCGTCAGAGAACGTAAGGGAAAGCCCCTCCATCTCAAACAAGCGCGCGTATTGCTTAACCAGCGCGTTTTTCGGCTTGGTGAGAATCGACATCAACGCGTCGATGTCGAGGTCTTCCAAAGTCGCCAGCACTGGCAACCGGCCAACGAACTCAGGGATCAAGCCGAACTTCAACAGGTCTTCCGGCTCGATCTCGCGGAAGATTGCGCCAGTGCCGCGGTCGTCAGGCGACTGAACGTTCGCGCCGAAGCCGATCGACGAGCCTTTGCCACGCGCAGAAATGATGCGCTCAAGCCCTGCGAACGCGCCGCCGCAGATGAACAGGATGTTCGTCGTATCGACTTGCAGGAACTCTTGCTGCGGGTGCTTGCGGCCGCCTTGCGGCGGAACGCTGGCGACCGTGCCTTCCATAATCTTGAGCAGCGCTTGCTGTACGCCTTCGCCCGACACGTCGCGCGTGATTGACGGGTTGTCGGACTTGCGGCTGATCTTGTCGACCTCGTCGATGTACACGATGCCGCGCTGCGCGCGCTCGACATTATAGTCGGCCGACTGCAGCAGCTTCAGAATGATGTTTTCGACGTCTTCGCCGACGTAGCCGGCTTCGGTCAGCGTCGTCGCGTCAGCCATCGTAAACGGCACGTCGAGAATGCGCGCCAGCGTTTGCGCGAGCAGCGTCTTGCCGCAGCCCGTCGGGCCGATCAGCAAGATGTTCGACTTTGCGATTTCGATGTCGCCGTTCTTCGTCTGATGGTTCAAGCGCTTGTAGTGATTGTGAACCGCGACAGCGAGAACCTTCTTCGCGTGATCCTGACCGATCACGTAGTCGTCCAATACTTTGCGGATGTCGGACGGCGTGGGAACACCGTCGCGGGACTTCACCAGCGAGGTCTTGTTCTCTTCACGGATGATATCCATGCAGAGTTCGACGCACTCGTCGCAGATGAAGACAGTCGGACCGGCGATGAGCTTACGGACTTCGTGTTGGCTCTTGCCGCAGAACGAGCAGTACAGAGTGTTCTTGGAGTCACTGCCGCTCTTACTCATTCTCTTCTCCCTCTAGGAGCCCAGAAAAGCGTGCCGATTCCGGCCACTTCCCGGGTATATTACCGACAAAGCTAAACGCGTGCCGAATCCCCTACGCGCCGCCCTACAGCTCAATTCGAGCATGCTAGGCCGTCACGGATCAAGAATTCATTAATCGCGGGTGTA
>JBJXEH010000273.1:0-4887 GCA_046153995.1 Micropepsaceae bacterium | reverse complement strand
CAGGAAGCTATTGATCTCGTCGTTCTGATGGGAGAGCGCAACAAACCCCGAGAACGGCGAATCGCTAAACTTGTGCTCGGCTTCGAGCGTCCAGTGCGAGGAGTTTGCACGCACAGACTTGCCGCCGAACAGGTCGTCGTCGACGCCGCCCCACATCTGCAAGGCCTCAAGGCTCAGCTGGGTGTTGTCGTTCAGGAAGTATCGGATCTTGCCGCGCAGATACGTCCCGTCCTCGATCACGCCCGCGCAGCCAAAGTTCTGACCGTTGCACGAGAACGTCGTGAACAAGCCCGCCTGCCCCGACAATGTCCAATTGTCGACGAAGAACTGACCCTCGACCGCGAACAAGCCGTACGTGGCGTCGCCGCCGCCCAGGAACGTCGCGGTGTCAGTCACAACACCCACGTCCGTGTTCCAGACCGATGCTGCAACGCCCAACCGCGCCCGATTTTCCAATGGGTGCAGAAGGTGCAGCGCGCCCCCGAAGCGCGACGCGTCGGTTTCCGAACTCGCTTCCCCGCCTTCGAAGATGTCGTCGGTTTGCTGCGCGAACAGGTCGACCTGCAGATGTACGTCGGGGCTCAGGGTCCAATAGCCTTGCCCCTTGCCGCCGTACAAAAACGGATCGGCATAGAGGTCGCCGGCAAAGAACGTGCTCTCAGCCGTTCCGCCGCCAACATAGAGTTGACCGACGCCGGAGAAGTCCTTGTCCGCATAGGCAGGCGTCGCAATGGCGATCAACGCGGCCGCCGAAACGGTCGAATACAAACGAGCTTTCATTGGTAGTCCCCTCAAGAAGTGAATCAACAACGCATTCGAATCACGTGAGAGATGCTACGAAGGGTTGCAGCGCCTGCGAATAGGGGCATGCCGGATTTGTGATGCCGCCGGGCACCCGCTTCTTTGCAGGAAGACTGTGTCCCCAAAACGCTAGCGGGCTGATGGCGCCGGCGGCAACGCGATGATTCGCGTGGGACGCGTGCTACGGCCTGAACATGCGGTAGTATCTGAGCGGCCGCTCGTAGAGAAACCGCGTATCCTGATAGAGAAAACCCACTTTTTCTGCGACTTTGCGCGACGCCGTGTTGTCCGGCCGGAGGTAACAGTCGAGCGCGTCCAAGGTTGAGTTTGCGAACGTGAAGTCGATCGCCGCACTGGCCGCTTCACTGGCGTAGCCCTTGCCCCATGCGTCGCGGATCGTGGACCAAGCGATTTCAATACGGCCCGTTTCGGGTGTTGTCATCGCGCCAACACGAGCGACAAACCGTTCGCTCGCCCTCTCGACGACGCAGAAAAATCCGTAGCCCCGCTCGGCCCAAACCCGCTCGTGGATATTGGTGCGTGCCTCCACCTGCTCGCGCGTCGGCGGACCGGTCAGGAACAGCCAGTCCGCCACTTGCGGGTCGTTGTACAGCCGGAACAGGTCGTCGTTGAACCGCGCGCTGAGGGCTAAGAGTTTCAGCCGTGCCGTCTCAACGACGATCACTTAGAGCCCCGGCACCGGAAAGCGCGAGCACAGCACGCGCGTTTCTTGGCGCAGGCCCTCAAGCCGCTTCGGATCGGCGTGGTTCTTCATCGCCTCGATCATGATGCGGGCGATCTGCTTCATCTCGCCCTCTTTCATGCCGCGCGTGGTGGCGGCCGGCGTGCCCAGGCGCACGCCCGAGGGCTTCAGCGGCGGGTTCGGATCGTCCGGGATCACCTGCTTGTTCGTCGTGATGCCCGCGTGATCCAGCGCCTTCTCGGCGACCGCGCCGTCGATGTTGTAGCTCTTCACGGTGTCGATCACCATCAGGTGGTTGTCTGTGCCGCTGGTGACGAGTTCCACCCCTTGATCCATCAACACGGCGGCAAGTGCCTTCGCATTCTTCAACACCTGCGCTGCATAGACTTTGAACGGCGGCTCGGCCGCGAGCTTCAGCGTCACCGCCGTCGCCGCGACCTGGTTCATGTGCGGGCCGCCTTGCAGGCCCGGAAACACCGATTGGTCGATCCCCTTCGCGTGATCCTTCTTACAAAGGATCATGCCGCCGCGCGGACCGCGCAACGACTTGTGCGTCGTCGTGGTCATGAAATCGAAGCCCGCGTCCATGGGATTGCGCATCACGCCGCCCGCGATCAGTCCGCCGATGTGGCTGACGTCGGCCATCGTCAACGCACCGACTTCATCGGCCACCTGCTTGAACAGCTTGTAGTCGTAGTCGCGCGGATAGGACGAGTACCCGCAAACGACCAGCTTCGGCTTTTCCTTCCGCGCCACATCGCGCAGATGATCGAAATCGATTGCGCCGTCCGTGGGGTCGGTCTTGTAGCGCACGAAGCGGTAGATCTTGCCCATGTGCGAAACCGGCGCGCCGTGCGTCAGGTGCCCGCCGTGGCTGAGCTCCATGGCAAGGATCGTGGCGCCTGGTTCGATGAATTGCAGGTAGACCGCCTGGTTCATCGGCGAACCCGAGAGCGGCTGCAAATTCGCATGCTCGGCCCGGAACAAGGCCTTCGCCCGGTCGCGCCCGATGTTCTCCATCGCGTCGACGAATTCCGTGCCGCCGTAATAGCGCCGCCCCGGATAGCCCTCCGCGTATTTGTTCGTGAACGCGGAGCCCAGCGCCGCGTACACTTCGGGAAACGTGTAGTTCTCCGACGGGATCATCTCGACCCCTTCGCGCTGCCGGCGCTCTTCGCCGATCAGCGTTTCGTAGATGTCGGGATCGCTCGCCTTAAGTGCTGCGCGATGGTCGTTCATATGGGCCTCCTCAGATTGCGGTTCTTGACGCAAGCGGACGGCCCAGGCGCGCGGCACTTCCAAAACCCACTCCTCGCGCTTCCCCGTGGTCGAACCCACGCGAGACGCCAGTAACGCAAAGAGGGCTTGCAGGCAGTTTTGGCGCGCAAGAGGTCGCGCGGGCGCACCTTCAAGTCAAGGCCGCAAGATGGCCCGCTTACAAAGGTTTCTGCGCAGAAATATCGCCAATCCGCCAATCCCAAGCACGCTATACTGCGAGCAACTCACGAAGGTACTCGCCCCCATGCGTCCAGCAGCAGTTCTCGGCCTCTGTCTCGTTGCTCTGGCCGCGTGCGGCGACCCTGCGCCTCAATCGAAAGAGCAAACGGCGCCCCCTGCTCCCGTCAAATGGACGACGCCCGTGTGGGAAAAAGTGCTCCCCACGCCGCCGCTGCCGAAGTTCGACGCCGAGGGCACCGTCCCGCACAAAGGCGCAAAGATTTGGTACGCCACGATCGGCGAAGGCGTGCCTGTGATCCTGCTGCACGGCGCGTTCGGCAGTGCGGAGAATTTCGGCTTCCAAGTGCCGGCGCTGGTGAAGGCGGGTTATCGCGTCATCCTGATCGAAACCCGCGGCCACGCGCGCAGCACGCGCGACCCGAACCGGCCGCTGTCGTACGAACTGTTCGCGTCCGACGTGATCGCCGTCATGGACGCGCTCAAAATCCCAAAGGCCTCCATCGTCGGCTGGAGCGACGGCGCGATCCAAGGGCTGATCCTCGCGATGAAACACCCAAAGCGGCTCGATCGCGTCTTCGCGTTCGGCGCCAACATGGATCAAACCGGCATCATTCCGGGCATCACCGAACAGCCGATCTTCATCGATCTGATGGAGCGCGCGCCGAAGGACTACGCAAGGCTCTCACCGACGCCGGATGACTTCAAAGGGCTCTACGGCGCGATGTACAACATGCTGCTGACCGAGCCGAACTACAAAGAATCCGACCTCGCAAAAATCAGCGGCCCAAAAGTCGCGATCGCCGACGGCGACAAGGAAGAAATCATCAAGCCCGGGCACACGTCCTATCTGGGCAAGGCGATCCCGCGCGCAAAGCTAATCATTCTCACAGGCGTCAGCCACTTCGCGCCGATGCAGAAACCGGACGACTTCAACGCGGCGATGCTGGCGTTCTTGAGCGAGGAATAGCGCTCACGGAAACAGCGGTAGCATGTCGATGCCGGTGGTTTCGGGATAGCCGAACATCAGGTTGAAGTTCTGCACGCCCTGCCCGCTTGCGCCCTTTGTCAGATTGTCGATCGCGGCGATCAGTGTAGCGCGGCCGGTGCGCGCTTCGCCAACGACGCCGATGAAGCAGTGGTTGCTTCCACGCACGTGGCGCGTCTGGGGCGTCTGCCCGAAAGGCATCACATGCACGAAAGGCTCGCCGCCGTAACGCTGCGCTAACGCGCCGTGCATCCGCTCGGCGGTGGCACCGTTCTTCGCGCGCACATAGATTGTGTCCATCATGCCGCGGTTCATCGGCATCAGATGCGGCGTGAACGTGATCGACATCTTCTGGCCCGAAGCCTTCGCCAGCTCCTGCTCGATCTCAGGCATGTGCCGGTGCTTACCGACGCCGTAAGCGTGGATGCCTTCCGAAACTTCCGTATGGAGGTTCGCCTGCTTCTCGCCGCGCCCCGCGCCGGACACGCCCGACTTCGCGTCGATGATGATCTCGTCCGGATCGATCAGCTTCTGCTCCAAGAGCGGCAACAGCGGCAGCAACGCCGCCGTCGGATAGCATCCCGGACACGCTACGATCCGCGCCGACTTGATCCGCTCGCGATAGAATTCGGTCAGCCCGTAGACCGCGTGCTTCTGCAGCTCCAGCGCCTGATGCTCATGCGCATACCAGTCGCGATAGGTCTCGGGGTTCTCCAGCCGGAAATCGGCCGAGATATCGATCACGCGCACATGTGCCGGCAACTCACGCACCACAGCCTGCGTCGTCGCATGCGGCAGCGCACAGAACGCAGCGTCGACATTCGACCAATCGACCTCTTTGATCGTTATGAGCTTCGGCAGATTCAACACCGCGAACTGCCCGAACACATCGGCCATGCTCTCGCCGGCCTTACGGTCGCCGGTCAGAGCCACGATCTCG